>NZ_JAYRCW010000034.1:0-24303 GCF_041909755.1 Sandaracinobacter sp. | reverse complement strand
GGGCTGAACGGGGCCTGCACCCTGCCATCGTGGGAGCTATCCGAAATCATGAAGAAGGTGGAAGCGATCATCAAGCCGTTCAAGCTGGATGAAGTGAAGGAAGCGCTGCACGACATCGGCGTGTCGGGCATCACCGTAACGGAAGCCAAGGGCTTCGGCCGCCAGAAGGGGCATACCGAACTGTATCGCGGCGCCGAATATATCGTCGACTTCCTGCCGAAGGTGCGGCTGGAAGTGGTGGTGGACGACGGCCAGGTCGATCGCGTGGTGGAGGCGATCGCCACCGCCGCCCGCACCGGCCGCATCGGGGACGGGAAGATCTTCGTCTCCACCATCGACAGGGCGATCCGCATCCGCACCGGGGAAACCGATCTCGACGCGATCTGAGATTTCCCGCCAGCCGCATCCGATATCCGTCCAGATTCAACCTAGCGAGGACACACATGGGTACCAAGCCGAGCGATATCCTGAAGCAGATCAAGGAAAAGGAGATCGAGTGGATCGACCTCCGCTTCACCGACCCGAAGGGGAAGTGGCAGCACCTGACGATGGCGAAGCGCGTGATCGATGAAGACAACCTCGAGGAAGGCTTCATGTTCGACGGATCGTCCATCGCCGGCTGGAAGGCGATCAACGAAAGCGACATGATCCTGAAGCCGGATCTGGACGCCTTCTACATCGATCCGTTCAGCGCCACGCCCATGGGCGTTCTGTTCTGCGACGTGGTGGAGCCCTCCACCGGCGAACTCTACAGCCGCGACCCGCGCTCCACCGCGAAGCGCGCCGAAGCCTATCTGAAGGGCACCGGCATCGGCGACACCGTCTATGTCGGCCCGGAAGCCGAATTCTTCATGTTCGACGATGTGAAGTTCGGCCAGTCCTACAACGGCAGCTTCGTCAGCTTCGACGACATCGAGCTGCCGACCAACACCGGCCGAACCTATGAAGAGGGCAACCTCGGCCACCGTCCGCGCGCCAAGGGCGGCTATTTCCCCGTGGCCCCGGTGGATTCCGCCACCGACATCCGCGCCGAAATGGTGCAGACCATGCTGGACATGGGCCTGCCGTGCGACAAGCACCACCATGAAGTCGCCGCCGCCCAGCACGAGCTGGGCCTTGAGTTCGGCACGCTGGTGCAGACGGCCGACCGCATGCAGATCTACAAATATGTCGTCCACATGGTCGCCCAGGCCTATGGCAAGACGGCAACCTTCATGCCCAAGCCCATCAAGGAAGATAATGGCTCGGGCATGCACACCCACCTGTCGATCTGGGCCAAGGGCAAGCCCCTGTTCGCGGGCGAAGGCTATGCCGGCCTGTCGGAAACGGCGCTCTACTTCATCGGCGGCATCATCAAGCACGCCAAGGCCTGCAACGCCTTCACCAACCCCACCACCAACAGCTACAAGCGGCTGGTGCCGGGCTATGAAGCGCCGGTGCTGCTGGCCTATTCCAGCCGCAACCGCTCGGCCTCGTGCCGGATTCCCTATGGCTCGGGCGCGAAATCCCGCCGCGTGGAAGTGCGTTTCCCGGATGCCATGGCGAACCCCTATCTCGCCTATTCGGCGCTGGTGATGGCCGGCCTCGACGGGATCGAGAACAAGATCCACCCGGGCGCCGCGATGGACAAGAACCTCTATGACCTTCCGCCGAAGGAACTGAAGAAGGTTCCGACCGTGTGCGGATCCCTGCGCGAAGCCCTGGCCGCACTGGACAAGGGCCGCGCGGTCTTCACCAAGGGCGGCGTCTTCACCGACGACCAGATCGACAGCTACATCGAACTGAAGATGGAAGATGTGGCGCGCTGGGAAATGACGCCCAGCCCGGTCGAGTTCGACATGTACTACAGCTGCTAAGCTGAACGGCTGGCAGCGCCGGAGGGGCAACTCTCCGGCCGGTCAGGCAGAGGGCGGGCCCCCCGGGGCCCGCCCTATTGCGTTCGGGCCCGTCGGTTTCCGCGAAGGCCCCACCTTGGACAAATCCGCCAATTCGGAGCCATTAACCGCCGTCTGCCTTGAACCTGCCTGCCTGAACCGGTAACTTCACTGCCAGCAAGTTTCGGGCCAAGTGCCATGGAAACTGGCACTGGTTGTGGCAAAGCAGGAAAGGGCCCTCCTCTGGCAACGCTCGCAGAAGATGCTGATACCCTTTCCCGCGCGGTGCAACGGCCGGGCGATTCCGGGCTTGCGGTCGTCTCCATCGGCAAATCCTATGACAAGCGCGTCGTGCTGCGGGATGTCTCGCTCAGCGTGAACCGGGGCGAGGTCGTGGGCCTGCTCGGCCCCAACGGCGCCGGGAAGACCACCTGCTTCTATTCCATCATGGGCCTTGCCGCCCCGGATCAGGGGCGCATCCTGCTGGACGGCGTCGATATCACGCGGCTTCCCATGTATCGTCGGGCCGCGCTCGGCCTTGGCTATCTGCCGCAGGAAACCTCCATCTTCCGCGGCCTTTCGGTGGAGGAGAATATCTCCGCCGTCCTCGAAGTCTCGGAACCCGATCCGACGGCCCGCGCCGCCCGCCTGGAACAGCTGCTGGGCGAATTCAACATCGCCCGCCTGCGCTCGGCCAACGCCATGGCGCTTTCGGGCGGGGAACGGCGCCGCTGCGAGATTGCCCGCGCGCTCGCCGCCAGCCCGTCGATCATGCTGCTGGACGAGCCCTTTGCCGGCATCGATCCCATCTCCATCGCCGACATCCGCACGCTTGTCAGCCATCTGAAGGATCGCGACATCGGCGTGCTGATCACCGATCACAATGTCCGCGAAACACTGGAAATCGTCGATCGCGCCTGCATCATCTATGACGGCCGCGTGCTGTTCGAAGGCACGCCCGACGCGCTGGTCAGGGATGAAACCGTCCGCCGGGTCTATCTCGGCGAGGATTTCAGCCTCTAGGGCTCCTCATGGCGCTGGGGCCCCGCCTTGATCTCAGGACCAGCCAGACGCTGGTCATCTCGCCGCAGCTGCAGGCGGCGATCAAGCTGCTCACGCTCTCCAATCTCGAGCTTCAGGCCGAAATCGCGTCCGAACTGGAACGCAATCCGCTGCTCGAAATGGCGGATGATGGCGATGGAGGCCCGGCGGACACCGCGGACGAGGCCGCGCCCCCGGCAGACAATGACCCGGCCGAGATGGACACCCAGCTCGCAGCGGAGGGCAATGCCCACAACGGCGACGACCTGGACGTGGACTATGTGGAGGAACGCTTCCACCACGACAGCATCGCGGACAGCGGCCGGCCGGCGGAGGCCGGCGAGGAGTTCAGCTTCGACCAGGTCGCAGCCGACGACATCACGCTTGCCGAACATCTGGAGCGGCAGGCGATGGGCCTTGCCCCCGCCGTGCTGCCCGTTGCGCTCCACATCATTTCCCTCATCGACGAGGCCGGTTACCTGACGGAAAGCTGCGCCGAGATCGCGGAGCGGCTGGGGATCGACGAAGCGCAGGTGCTGCGCGCGCTGGACATCGTGCAGGGGTTCGAGCCGACGGGCGTCGGCGCCCGCAATCTCGCCGAATGCATCGCGCTGCAGGCGAAGGAAGCGGATCGCTACGATCCCTGCATGGCCGCCCTCATCGACAATCTCGAACTCGTCGCGCGCGGCGATCTCGCCCAGCTGCGCCGCCTGTGCGACGTGGATGCCGAGGACCTGGCCGACATGCTGCGCGAGCTGCGGAGCTACAACCCGAAGCCGGGCCTTGCCTATGGCAGCGGCAGCACGCAGGCGATCGTGCCCGACATCTTCGTCCGCCGCACCGCGCGCGGCGGATGGACGGTGGAGCTGAACAGCGGCACGTTGCCGCGCCTGATCGTCAACCGCCAGTATCAGGCCCGCATCGCCGCCCACGCGACCGGAAAGCCAGCCGCCCGCGCCAGGCCCGAACGCCAGTTCCTGGACAGCTGCCTCAGCCAGGCCCACTGGTTGATGAAGGCGCTGGACCAGCGCGCCACCACGATCATGAAGGTGGCGATCGCGCTGGTGGAGGAGCAGCAGGCCTTCTTCGAAAAGGGCGTTGCCCATCTGAAGCCGCTGACGCTGCGGCAGATCGCGGACATGATCGACATGCATGAATCGACCGTCAGCCGCGTGACCAGCAACAAGTATCTCGCCTGCGATCGCGGCGTGTTCGAACTGAAATATTTCTTCACCACCGCGATCCACAGCGCGGATGGCGGGGTGGACGCGTCTGCAGAGGCGGTCCGCCAGCGGCTGAAGGCCCTGATCGAGGCGGAAGAGCCGCTGAAGCCCCTGTCGGACGACAAGCTGGTCGAGGCGCTGAAGAAGGACGGCTATGATCTCGCCCGCCGCACCGTCACCAAATACCGCGAGGCGATGAACATCCCGTCCAGCTTCGATCGTCGCCGCCGCGCGCTGGTCCGCGCGGCCTAGCAAGGACGCCGCGCGCTGGTCCGCGCGGCCTGGCAGGAAATCCGCGCCTCCCTGCCGCCGGGGAATCGACAGCTTGGCAGGAACATGATTCTGTGCCGATGTGCTGGGGGATATGGTCAGGCAGGGCGTCTTGGTGTTGGCCGGTGCGGCGGGGCTGTTCCTGTCTGCGCCGGGCATGTCTGCGCCCGTTGATCCGCTGCTGGCGCAGGCACGGGCCGCGCGCGACGCCGGGCGACCGGCAGAGGCCGAGGGGCTGGCGCGCAAGGGGCTGTCCGCATCAGACGATCCCGTCTGGCCGCTCACGCTGTCGCTCATCCTTTCGGATCAGGGCCGGTCTGCCGAGGCGCTCGCGATCCTGTCCGCGCCGCATGCCGTGCCGCTTCCGGCAGACGAACGGCTCGCGGCAGAGGCCTATGCCCATCAGCGCGGCGGCGACGACTGGGCTGCGATGCGGGCCTATGGCGAGCTGCTTCGGCTTCGACCCGGCGACGCGGACGTGCGCGCCAGCATCGCCGGCCTGCTGGACCGGAAGCGCGGCCCGCATGGGGCAGCGTCGCTGGACGGCGTCTCGGATCGGCGGGCCGCCGACATGGCGGCGGCGCGCACGCGCTGGGGGGCGGAAGTCCGCGACGATGATCCCGCGCGCCGGTTCGAGGGGACGGACCGGGCGCTGGCCGATCTCGATGCGCTGCTGGCGCGGCTGGGCGCAGACCCGGCAGCCGATCCGGCGCTGGTGCGCCGGGTGCGGCTGGATCGAATGATCGCGCTGAGGGACCGGGTGCGCATGGCCGAAGTGGTGGCGGAAGGGGGTGCCCTGCAGCCGCTGCCCGCCTTTGCGGACCAGGCCTATGCCGATGCCCTGCTGGCGATGCGCCGGCCGGCGGATGCGCTGGCCGCCTATGATCGGGTGCTTGCGCAGGATCGCGGCAATATCCAGGCGCGCTATGGCCGTGTCTTTTCGCTGGTGGAGGCGGAGCGGCTGGATGAGGCCATCGCTGCGGCCGATGCGATCCTGGCCGAAACCCCGCGGTTCACCGGCCCCGCTGGCGGGCCAAAGGCGAAGCCCTATCCCGAACATGTCTATGCAGCAGCGCTGGCGGGCGAAGTTCGCCTGTGGAGCAACCAGGTGGCGCCCGGCTTCGATCGCGTCCGCGCGCTGGCCGAAGGCGCGCCGGCCAATGCCTCGCTGCGGCGCTCCTATGCGGGGGCGCTGGCCGCGCGCGGCTGGCCCAGGGCTGCCGAGGCCGAAACGGAGATCGCCGCCAGCCTCGATCCGGAAAGCCTTGTCACCCGCATCGGGCTCGCGGAAACCGCGCTGTCGCGGCACCGGCTGGCAGAGGCGCAGCGGGAGGCCGACACGCTGGCCGCCATCGCGCCGGAAAACACCCGCGTCGCGCGGCTGGCGCGGGATGTGCGCGCTGCGCGCGGCTGGGGGCTGGAGGTGGGGGTCAGCCCGGTGTTCAACCAGGGCGGCGGCCTGAACGGGCTGGGCCGCGAATGGGCGGCAGACGGCCGCCTCGAGACGCCGGATCTGGGCGGCGGGCTCAGGCTGTTCGGCCTGTTCCAGTGGGCCGAGGCGGAGCCGGTGGAAGGCCATGTCTCGCGCGGGCGGGCCGGTGGCGGCGTCGCCTGGCGCGGCGCCGATGTCGCGGCGTCGGCCTGGGCGGCGGAGTCGTGGGGAAAAACCGGCGGCGCCAGCATCGGCGCGTCCCTTTCGTGGGAGGCGGGCGACAAGTGGACGCTCGACGCCGAGGGGGAGACTTTCTCGCGGCAGACACCGCTGAGGGCGCTTCACTATGGCATCCGCGCAGACAGCCTGAACGCCGCAATCCGCTTCCGCCGCGACGAGCGGCTGTCCGTCTTCGCCTCGGGCGGGCTGCTCGCCTATTCCGATGGCAATGACCGGTTGTCGGCAGGCCTTGGCACCACGACCCTGCTGCTGGCCCGCCCCCATTTCGACCTGACGGGCCGGGCCGATCTCTACGCCTCGCGCAACAGCCGGCCGGGCGGGCCCTATTTCGCGCCCGAATCCGATTTTTCCGCCAGCTTCGGGCTGTCGGGGCAGCATGTCGGCTGGCGGCGCTATGAGCGGAGTTTCGTTCAGGCCTTTTCCGTGGAATTCGGCGTCTATGACCAGCAGGGGTTCGACGCCGGCTGGATCGGCGTCGCCCGCTACGAACATCGCTGGCGCCGCGATCCGTGGACCGAATTCGTCTATGGCCTGACGATCGATCGCCGCATCTACGACGGCGCGGCGGAACGGGGGATCGCGCTGAACGCGGGATTGAGGCAGAGATTCTGATGCGGACGCTGCTGATCCTTCTGTTGCTGTTGGTGGCCGGGCCGTTGATGGCGGAGGCGCCGGATGGCGGCACCCGCTTTGCGGCCATCGCCTTTCACGACGTGGTCGACAGCCCGGCCGATCTCGTGGGCGACGCCGTCACCGCGCAGAGCCTCGTTGATTTCTTCGACTGGCTGAAGGCCGAGGGCTGGACGCCGGTTTCGCTGGCGCAGGTCGCGGCGGCGGGGCAGGGCGGGCCGCCGTTGCCGCCCAGGGCCATCCTGCTCAGCTTCGACGATGGCTACAAAAGCTTCCACGATCGCGTCTATCCGCTGCTTCTCGCCTACAATTATCCGGCGGTTCTGGGGCTGGTGAGCGGCTGGCTGGACGTGCCTGCCGGCGGCACCGTGGATTTCGGCGGCACGCCCGTTCCGCGCGCGCATTTCATCAGCTGGGACGAGGTTCGCCGCATGAAGGCGTCGGGCCTTGTGGAGATGGCGAGCCACACCCACGACATGCACCGGGTGGTGCAGACGACGCCGCAGGGGAATACGGGGCCCGCAGACCGAAGCTGGGCCTTCGATCCGGCGACCGGCCGGTACGAGGACGACGCTGCGCATCGCGCCCGGATCCGGGCCGACCTGATCCGGTCGCGGGATCGGATCGCCGCCGAAACCGGGGTGCCGCCGCGCGCCATCGTCTGGCCGTTCGGGCGCTTCAGCGGTCCGGCCGCGGAGGAGGCGAGGGCGGCCGGCTATGAGTTCGCCCTCACGCTGGAGCCCGAACTGGCGGACGTCACCCGCCCGATGGAGCTGCACCGCTATTATCCGACACAGGATCCCTCGCTGGGGGTGATCGCCTTCAATCTGGGCTTCCCGCAGGCCCGGGCGGAAACGGTTCGCCTTGCCTGCGTGGATATATCGCCGCTGGCGGGCCTCTCCGGGGACGCGCAGGACCAGCGACTTGGGCAGATGGTGGAAGCGGTTCGGGCGCTGGGGCCGACGGGCGTGGTTCTGGATCTGGGCCCCGGCGGCGAGGGGATGCAATCGGCCTGGCTGCCCAATGCGGTGCTGCCCGTATCGGATGACATCTTCGGCCGCGCGGCCCGGCAGTTCGCCACCCGGGCGGGCGTGAACGTCTATGCCCGGCTGCCGGCCGGGCACCCGCATCTCGACGATGCGGCGCTCGCCGGGCTCGCCGCAAGTGCGGCAAAGGCGGCGCCCATCGACGGTTTGGTCATCGCGGGCGGCGCACATGCCGAACAGCCGCCCGCGTCAGCCCCGTCGCCTGCCGACCTGCGGGCGGCGCGGCAGGCGGCCGGGGATCGGGCCGTGCGCCTGTTCGCACCGGCGGCCGCGATCGATCCCAGGCTCAGCCTGCTGACGGCCGGGCAATGGGGCCCCGCCCCCACGGCCGAGCGGCGGCTGCAGACGGACGGCCCCGGCACGGCGGCGCTTGCGGGCGCCGGGTGGATGGCCCCCGCGAACAGCGGGCGCGTGGTGCTGGCGGTGCCGGGCGGCACCCCCGCCGGGCAGCGGGCCGCCGTGCGAGAGGCCCAGCGCGCGGGCGCCACCGCCTTCCTGACCTGTCCCTTTGATCCGGCGACCGCGGCGCGCCTTGCGCCCTTCCTGTCGTCCGCAACCTTCCCCTATGTGCCCTGATGGACCGGCTGCTTGAAATCCTGATCATCGGCCTGCCGCTGTTCTGCTTCGCCTATCCGTTCGTGATGGCCTGGTACTGGATGGCGGGCGGGCTGTTCTACTGGAAGTGGCGCGAGAAGGATTTCCGCGCCCAGACCGATCCGCCGCCCCTGGATCGCTACCCCCCGATTTCGGTGCTGGTGCCCTGCTACAATGAATCGGAAACGGCGATCGAAACGCTGACGACGGCCTGCGCCGTCGACTATCCCGATTTCGAGGTGATCGCCATCAACGACGGCAGCCGGGATGATACCGGCGCCATCCTCGACAGGCTCGCGGCCGAATTGCCGCGCCTGCGGGTGATCCACCTGGCGGAAAACGGCGGGAAGGCGAATGCCCTGAAC
This sequence comes from Sandaracinobacter sp., assembly GCF_041909755.1. Lineage (NCBI taxonomy): Bacteria > Pseudomonadati > Pseudomonadota > Alphaproteobacteria > Sphingomonadales > Sphingosinicellaceae > Sandaracinobacter > Sandaracinobacter sp. The sequence continues at coordinate 15,588 of NZ_JAYRCW010000034.1, read as the reverse complement.
ACGGGCGCGCTGCTGGCGCACCACGAACTGCTGCTGTGCATCGATGGCGATGCCCTGCTGGATCGCCATGCGCTGCGCTGGATGGCCTACAACTTCCTGCGCGACGATATCGGCGCGATCACCGGCAACCCCCGCATCCGCAACCGCTCCACCCTGCTGGGGCGGCTGCAGGTGGGCGAATTCTCCTCGATCGTGGGGCTGATCAAGCGGGCGCAGACGGCTTATGGCTCGCTCTTCACCGTTTCCGGCGTGATCGCGGGCTTCCGCCGCCGGGCGCTCGCGGATGCGGGCTGGTGGTCTTCCCATACGCTGACAGACGATATCGACGTCACCTGGCGCATCCAGATGGCGGGGTGGCGCGTGGTCTATGCGCCCAATGTGATGGTGTGGATCCTGATGCCTGAAACCCTGTCGGGCCTGTGGAACCAGCGCGTCCGCTGGGCCGAAGGCGGGGTGCAGATGATGCTGGATTATGGCCGGGCCATGCTCACGCTCCGCAAGCCGCGGCTGCTGCTCATCTATGTGAACTATGTGCTCAGCGTGATCTGGTCCTATGCGATGCTGTTCGGGGCGTTGATCTATGTCGCCGGCCGGCTGGGGTGGGACAATCCCGCCGTCGATGCCGGCATCTCGCTGGTGCCCAGCTGGTGGGGCGCGGTGCTGGCGGTCACCTATCTGATGCAGGCCGCCGTCAGCCACCTCGTCGAACAGCGCTATGAAAAGAACATGGTGAAATCGCTCTACTGGATCATCTGGTATCCGCTGGCCTTCTGGGTGATCTCCACGCTCACCACCATCCGCGCCGTGCCGAAGGTGCTGTTCCGCAAGCCGGGCAGCGTGCGTGGCACCTGGGTCAGCCCGGACAGGGGGTTCCGGTGACGGATCCGTTCGCAAACTGGCCGCCGGTGATCACCGACGGGCGGCATTCGCGGCTGGTGGTCTGGCGGGATGTGCTGCTCACCCTGTTCATGTGGTTCGTGCTGTTCGCGATCCTCTACACCGAACTGGCCTTCGCGGCAGAGGCGGTCCGCGTGCTGCTGAACAAGTCCGATGCGCAGATCGACGCCGGGCTGGAGCTGTTCGTGCGGCGGATGCGGCCCCTGATGGGGCTGATCGCCGGGCTGGTGCTGATGCTGGCGATCTCCACGCTCGCCAGCAGCTATCGCCGCCGCCGGGCGATGGAACGGGCCCAGCCCACGCCCCTGCCCGATCAGGCGCTGGCGGACATCACCGGCCTGTCCACAGCAGACCTCTCCACCGCCCGCAAGCTGAAGCGCGCCATCGTCAGCCGAACCGGGGGCGCAGGGCTGAAGGTGGAGGCGGCGGGCGCAATCGAGGGCGACCGGGAATGAAGAACGCCCGATCGAACGGTGGGCAGATGCTTCGTGCGCTTTGACCGTGACTGGGGAGGAGACCGGCAAAATCAGGGGACACTGGACTCTTTTTCACCTCTCCCCGGATTTTCCAGTATTGTGTCTTCGGATTTCTCGAATAGTAGGCGGCCTGTAGCCTTGCGACAGACCCACGAATCCAATACCGTGTCCGAGGTTTCAGTTCGGCGGTAAAGTCGATCCCTGAACGCCTTTTGGCTGTTGTGGCATGGTTCGCGTCTCTGCTGAGTATCACATTGTTCCAGATCGATGTCATTCCTGGCATCGCCCTCACAATGGAGATCAGCATGCAACAAACCACTGCCTCGACGGGTGTGATGAAGCGCACGGTCCTGTGATCCCTAGTGGGGGCGCGAACTCATGCCAGCAACAGCAACAGGTCGGATGGTTCGACGAGCCGGGAGGACCGTAGGGGAGGTGCAATCCCTCCCCGTCACACCCCCCTATGTAGCAGCGCCCATAGCGCTCTGTTGCAAGAATGCGCCACCAGTACGGGCGAAAGGAGTTTGCGTGCCGTTCCCCCTCTCCCCTCAGTCCATCGAGGCTCTTGCCGAAGTTATCACGGGCGGGTCCGGCACTGGATACTCGCAGCCTATCGGCATCTACCGGAGCGCCGCCAAGCTCGGCTCCTTCATGCGCAACTGCAATGTTGACTTCCAGGTCATCGGTTCGCGGGTCCCCTCGCTCACCGACTGTCTTCTGGAGATCAATCGTGGCGAAGAGCCAGAAAAGACTCTGCCCCGTATCATCGAAGCCGCTGCCGACCCACGGGACTTCATCCACGAGGCCGGTCGACTACAGGCTGTAATCGAGTATCTGAACGCACCGTTGCAGTGTGATGGACTGGAGCTTCAGCAGCACGGCAAGGCCGTTCGACTTGTCGCAGCCGGAGGCGGTGCCCCCGTCGTTCAGAAGCTTGCAGGCGTTGGCGCCAGCCACCGTCCGCGAGGTGGCGCGCCTCGCCAGGCAGATGGCAGGCTCAGAACGGGTGAACGTAACCGCTGGGCGCATCAAGCCCGGCACACGGCTGGTGCGGGACTGGGGCCGCGCCAGCCACCATGTGACCGTGCTGGAGGGCGGATACCTCTATCGGGACCGGCACTACCGATCGCTCTCCCAGATCGCCCGAGACATCACCGGCTCGCACCTCTCCGGCCCCAGGTTCTTCGGCCTGACGCGGCAGGGCGCGAAGGAGGCGGCCAGTGGCTGAGCGGCCCCAAACCGGAGCAGGGACGCAACTGCGCTCCGCCATCTACACCCGCAAATCCACCGAAGAGGGACTGGAGCAGGATTTTAACTCGCTGGACGCCCAGCGCGAGGCCTGCGCTGCCTACATCCTCAGCCAGCGCCATGAAGGCTGGACCCCGGCCGCCGCCTCTTATGACGATGGAGGCTTCTCGGGCGGTTCGATGGAACGGCCGGGGCTGAAGATGCTGCTCGCTGACATTGCTGCCGGCAAGATCGATGTAGTGGTCGTCTACAAGGTCGACCGCCTGACCCGCAGTCTTGCGGATTTCGCGAAGATCGTGGAGGTGCTCGATGCGAGGGGCGCCAGCTTCGTGTCGGTCACCCAGTCGTTCAACACCACCACCAGCATGGGCCGACTGACCCTCAATGTTCTGCTGTCGTTCGCGCAGTTCGAGCGCGAGGTGACCGGGGAGCGCATCCGGGACAAGATCGCAGCCTCCAAGGCCAAGGGCATGTGGATGGGCGGCGTCGTGCCGCTTGGCTATCGGGTCGAAGAGCGCAAGCTCATCATCGACCCTGTCGAAGCCGATCTCGTCCGTCACATGTTCCAGCGGTACCTCGAGCTTGGATCGGGCCGGGAACTGGCAACGGTGTTGGCCCGGCAGGGCATCGTCGGCAGGGTCCGGGTCAACCAGCACGGGCGCACCACGGGAGGTGCCCCGATGACCCGCGGCGCCATCTACTCCATCCTGAAGAACCGCATCTACGTCGGGGAGATCGCGTTCCGGGACCAGATCTATCCAGGCCAGCATGAGGCCGTCATCGAGCGTGAGCTGTTCGATCGTGTGCAGACGCAGATCGAGCAGGGCAGGGTGGATCGGATGTTCCAGACCAATGCAGACGAGCCCAGTCTGCTCTCCAGCCTGGTGTGGGACTGCCACGGGCGCCGCATGAGCCCCAGTCATGGCGGCAGGCGAACGAAGCGATACCGCTATTATGTCTCCCAGACCGATGACCCGCAGACTGCATCCCAGCCCGTGTTCCGCATCAGTGCCAACGATCTGGAAGGCCGGGTGTTCGAACAGCTGTGCAGCGCGATCGACAGGGTGGTCTCGGCGGCGATCCATGACGCAGAGCTCAGCGCGGATCAGATCGAGGTTCTGCAGGCCGAGCGGGATGACATGTTCGTGGTGCTTGCTGCGCCGGCGAGCGTCGAGGCCCGAAGGCAGGTTCGAAGGCTGGTCCAGCGCATCGAGGTCCGGCCTGACGCGCTCGCCATCTCGTTGCAGCCCGAGCCGCTGCACGCATCGCTTGCAACAGCGGACGCCATTGTCGTGGAGGTTGCGATCGGCAGCGTCCGGGTCGGCAAGCAACTGAAGCTGGTCATCTCTCCAAGTGGTGCTGACAACAGTTGCCGGAAGGATCCGGCGCTCATCAAGCTGGTGGTCCAGGCGCTCACGCTCCGTCAGCAGATCCCAGACATCTCTGCGTCGACGTTCGACGAGCTCGCCTCCGGCCTTGGCTACAGCCGGGAGCATGCAGCAGATCTGCTGCGCATCAGCACCCTCGCGCCCGACATCCTGACCCGTATCCTCGAAGGCACGCAGCCCGAGAAGCTTACCCGAACGACTCTGATGAAGGCATCGCGGGTTCCGCTCGACTGGGGGTTGCAGCGGCAAGCGCTCGGGTTCGGCTAGGGCCGCGGCCCCCAACAAATCCAACACCCGAAACGCAACGTCGGGGTCGCGAAAGCGGACCCGAGAGATTTTGGCTGCTCGACCGGCGTTTTGGCGGAACGAATTTGTCTCTGTTTGAAGTTGGCCCGTTGGGGCTTCCGCCAAGCGACTGAAATTGGGCAGCAAATGTGCGCCAACCTGTGGTGGCTCGGGGTTATCTCAGGGCCTGGGAAATACTGGTGCCCAGTAAGTCACACAAAAAGTCGACCCCAAGATTATTGCGTGCGTGAAATGCTATGTTGCAGCAGTATGTTAGCTGGTTGGCGGGCGAGCATCGTCGGGGTCGCGAAATTGGCTGCCAGAGAATCAGCGGGCACATGAGGTGTATTGAGGTGGACAGAAGAGTCTCTGTTCCGGATGCGGCGATGGGCATCGCCGACAAGCCTCGGAACCGCCGCGGTAAAACCCCGCGGCAGAATAGGGGTAACGTAAGTCATTGATATTAAAGGAAAACTGGTGCCGCTTAGGTGACTCGAACACCTGACCCCATCATTACGAATGATGTGCTCTACCGGCTGAGCTAAAGCGGCGAAACCAGCAGGGGCGCGGCCTTAGCAGCATGGGCGGCGGGCTTCAAGGCTCTTCCAATCATCGGCCGCAGGCGCCATCTGGGGCGCATGTCGTTCGAACCGAAACATCTGGGCCAGTCCAGCGGCCTGCCCGCCTCTCCGGCAGAGGCCGTGCTGGATTATCCGCCCAATCCGCACCCCGATGCCACTTATCTGATCCGATTCGTCGCGCCGGAATTCACCTCGCTCTGCCCTGTCACCGGGCAGCCCGATTTCGCGCATCTGGTGATCGATTATGCGCCCGATGCCCGCATCGTCGAATCGAAGTCGCTGAAGCTGTTCCTGGGCAGCTTCCGCAACCATGCCGGCTTTCACGAGGCCTGCACCGTCGGCATCGGCCGCCGCCTGTTCGATGAAATGCAGCCGCGCTGGCTGCGCATCGGCGGCTATTGGTATCCGCGCGGCGGCATTCCGATCGACGTGTTCTGGCAATCGGGCCCGCCGCCCGAAGGCCTGTGGCTGCCCGATCAGGGCGTGCCCCCCTATCGCGGGCGCGGCTGAGGGCACCCCGCCCAACCGTCAGGTTGATTCCCCCGGCCCCCCGCGCCACGCAGGCCCGGTATCAATTGGGAGAGACTGACATGGCAGGGCCGCTTTCAGGCGTTCGGATCATCGAGATGGCCGGGATCGGGCCGGGGCCGTTCGCCGGCATGATGCTGGCCGATCATGGCGCAGAGGTGATCCGGGTGGACCGCCCCGGCCGGCAGGCGCCCGAACCCGTGCTGGGCCGCAACCGCAAGTCGATCGTGGTGGATCTGAAATCGCCCGAAGGCATCCAGGTCGTCCGCGATCTGGTGAAGAGTGCGGACGGCTTCTTCGAAGGCCTGCGCCCCGGCGTGATGGAGCGGCTGGGCCTGGGGCCGGAAACCCTCCTCGCCGACAATCCGAAGCTGGTCTATGGCCGGATGACGGGCTGGGGGCAGACAGGCCCCTACGCGCCCGCCGCCGGGCATGACATCAACTATATCGCGCTGGCGGGCGCGCTGCACGCCTATGGCCGCGCCGGGGAAAAGCCCACGCCGCCCATCAACATGGTGGGCGATTTCGGCGGCGGCGGCATGATGCTGGCCTATGGCATGGTCTGCGCGATCCTCAGCGCCCGCGCCACCGGCAAGGGCCAGGTGATCGATTGCGCGATGACAGAGGGCGCCGCCGTGCTGATGGCGATGATCTGGGGCTTCCGCGGCATGGGCATCTGGCAGGACGAGCGCGGCGTGAACATGCTGGATACCGGCGCCCACTTCTACGACACGTTCGAATGCGCAGACGGGAAATATGTCTCCATCGGCTCCATCGAACCGCAATTCTATGCGCTGCTTCGCCAGCTGACCGGGCTGGATGCCGATCCGGATTTCGACGCCCAGATGGATCAGCGCCAGTGGGGCCCGCTGAAGACGAAGCTGACCGCCCTGTTCAAGAGCCAGCCGCGCGATCACTGGTGCCGGCTGATGGAGACGACGGACGTCTGCTTCGCGCCCGTCCTTTCCATGGCCGAAGCGCCGGAACATCCCCACAACAAGCAGCGCGGCACCTTCGCGCAAGTGGGCGGCATGACACAGCCGATGCCCGCGCCGCGCTATTCCGGCACGCCTACGGCAATGCCCGCCGCCGCCCCGCAGGCCGGGTCGCACAGCGCAGAGCTGCTGGCGGGCCTTGGCTATGATGCCGCGAAGCTGGAGGCGCTGAAGGCGGCCGGCGCCTTCGGGCGCTGAACCCGCATATCGATTGACGCACAGCCACCCCGGGGGCGTATAAGGCCATGAAACGGGGAGGTTGTCGCGCATATGCTGGTCCGGCTGTCGATCGCCTTCCTGGCCTGCTGCCTGGCGGCGCCCGTGATGGCGCAGAATCTGGACGACGATGTCGATCAGGTAGAGGAATATCGCGAGGATTACGGGCAGGACGGGCCGGAAACCGAGGACGAGGATCTTCGCACCGGCCCCCGCCCCCCCTGGACATTCCAGCTGCGCTTCGCGGGCGACTGGCGGACGAACCGCTATCTTGCCGAAAGCGGTGCACAGCCGTCCGTCACCATCGCGCCCGATATCTCGCTGTGGCGCAGCTGGCGGCTGGGCGGCCTTCGCCTGTTCACCGAATTCGGGGCGATCGCCCCCACCTCGCTGACGGACGCCCGGCTGGACAGTTCGGCCCTGTTCGGCACCTTCGAGCTGGAGGCCGGAACCCCGGGCGAGGGGCTGGTTCCCTATGTCGCGTGGGAGCCATGGCGCGCCTATGAAGGCACCTTCCAGTCCCACCTGCTGACGCTGCACACCTTTTCCGCCGGCGTGCGCCGCACATCGGGGCCGACCTTCCTCGATGTCTATGCCCGGCGGCAGGAAGCCTCCATCGACATCGCGGAACGCACCAGCATCGGGGCAACGGCCTTCCACAACATCCCCCTGGGCCGGGGGGTTCTGAACCTGCGCACAGAGGTGGAGGGGCGCCGCTTCGACTGGCGGCCGACGGGCCGCGAACGGCAGCTGCGCACTCGGCTTCGCGTGCGCGCCATCCTGCCGCTTTCGCACGCGGTCGACATGCAGCTGACGGCGGATCTGCACCGCACCGACAGCAACCTGCCCGGACAGAGCTTCACCAACCTCATCATCGGCCCCACGATCCTCGCCCGCCTCGGCTTCTGAGCGGGACGGCTTTTGAAGCGCTTGACTTGGCCGCCCGCCCTTGCGACCGGGCCACATGTCGCGCGCGCCCTTCGCCACGGATCCTGACCGGTCGCGCGGCCGCCTGTTCCCGGAACCCGCAAGCCCGATCCGCACCGCCTTCGCGCGGGATCGTGACCGGCTGATCCACAGCACGGCCTTCCGCCGCCTCCGCTACAAGACGCAGGTGTTCGTCGCGCCCGACGGGGATCATTTCCGTGTCCGCCTCACCCACAGCCTGGAAGTGGCGCAGATCGCCCGCACCATCGCCCGCGTGCTGGCGATCGACGAGGATCTGGCCGAGGTGGTGGCCCTTGGCCATGATCTGGGCCACCCGCCGTTCGGCCATTCGGGCGAGGATGCGCTGGAGCGCGCGATGTCGCCCTATGGCGGCTTCGATCACAACGGCCACGCCATCCGCATCCTTTCCCTGCTTGAGGCGCGGACCCCGGCGCATGACGGGCTGAACCTCAGCTGGGAGGTGCTGGAGGGGCTGGCGAAGCACAATGGCCCGGTTGCCGTGCCCGGCTGGGCGCTTCGCGCGCAGGATCGGGCATGGCCGCTGGAACTGCAGAGCTTCGCCGGGCTGGAGGCGCAGGTCGCCGCGCTGGCGGACGACATCGCCTACAATGCCCATGATCTGGACGACGGCCTGCGTGCGGGCCTGCTGGATCTGGAAGCCGTGTGCGCGGCGGTGCCGCTTGTCGATGCGCTCTGGCGCGAGGTGAAGGCCCGCTGGGCGGGGGAGGCCCGGCTGAACCGGCTGGTGCCGCAGCTTGTCCGCGACCTGATCGGCGCGATGGTGGACTCGCTTCTGGCGGAAACCCGTGGCAGGCTAGCCGGGCTTCAGCCCCGTTCGGTGGAAGAGATCCGGGCCGCCGGGCAGGCGATGGCCGGGTTCACGCCCGCCATGCTGGAGGCGCTTGCGCCGCTGCGCGCCTATCTGATGCGCACCATGTACACGCATGCCAGCGTGAAGCGCATTCGCGGCCCGGCCGAGCAGATCGTGGAAGAGCTGTTTTCGATGCTGCATGCGGATCCCGGCGCCCTGCCGGACCGCTGGCGCGACAGATGCGAGGCGGAGGAGGAACCATGGCGGGCACGGATCGTGGGGGACTATGTGGCAGGAATGACCGACCGGTTCGCCATCCGCGAGCACCGGCGCCTGACCGGCCGGACCGTCATGCCGGACGACGCCGGCTTCTAGCCGCAGCGCTTCTGCTGGCAGCCGCCCCCGCTGCGGCGCAATCGGCGCAGCCCGCGCCGGATCAGCGCACGCTGGCGCTCGCGGCAGGATGGAAGGCGCTGTTCCTCTGCTCCGGCACCTTCGTCGCCCGGATGAACCAGGCCGGGATCGAAGCCACCGATCTCCAGGGCGGCTACCCGGAGCTTCAGCCGCACATCGCTGGCCTGTCGGCGGCCGTCTCGGTGCCGCTGCGTCAGGCGAGCGTCGCCTTCGATGCCGGGCTGCCGCCCCGCGTCGCCCGCTTCACGCCGGGTCAGGGCTGCGCGCTGCTGCCCGTTGGGGCCGATGCGGCCAAGGTGATGCCGCCGCCCGAACTGATCGGCGGCCCCGATCCCCTCCGCACCGATGTGCAGCCATGGCCGCAAGGCGACCTGCAGGCGACGGCGATCCTGCCTGTTGCGCAGAAGAAGGCCCTCGATGCCCTCATGGCCGAAGCGGTGGCAGGCGGTCGATATGGTCAGGCGGCGCGCACCTCGGCCGTGCTGGTGGTGAAGGATGGCCGCATCGTCTCGGAACGCTATGCGCGGGGCGTCGGCATGCACACGCCGCAGCGCACCTGGTCGGTCGCGAAGTCGCTCACCTCCGCGCTGATCGGCCGGGCGGCGGCGCTCAACGTGATCGATCCGATGGCGCCCGCCCATGTGCCGGAATGGGGTGCGGCCGGCGATCCGCGCGCGGCGATCACGGTGGATCAGCTGCTCAGGATGCAGTCCGGCCTGTTCACCAACGGCCCCGGCAACCGCACCGACGCGCTCTATTTCGGGGGCTCCACCGTGGCGGAAACCGCCGCCGTCGCCCCGCTGGAGGCCGCGCCCGGCACCCGCTTCGCCTATGCCAACAATGATACGCTGCTGGCGGCCCGCGCGCTGATGGCGGATCTGGGCGAAGCCGCGCCCAGCTTCCCTTACACCCATCTGCTATGGCCGCTGGGGATGACGCGCACCACCATCGAGGGGGATTGGCAGGGCAATCCCATCCTGTCCTCGCAGGTGTGGATGACGGCGCGCGATCTCGCCCGGCTGGCGCTGCTGCATCTGAACGACGGCAAATGGAACGGCCAGCAACTGCTGCCGGAGGGCTGGGTGAAGGACGCCACCACCCCCGTCGGCCCCCAGCCCCCTGCCGCGCGCGGCGAAGGCTATGGCCGCGCCATCTGGCTGCCCAACGGTCTGCCGCAGGGCAGCTACGCCTTCTATGGCAACCGGGGCCAATATGCGGTCGTGGTGCCGTCGCAGAAGCTGGTGATCGTGCGGCGCGGCTTCGATCCTGCCGGCAGCGGTTTCGACATCACCGCCTTTGCAAAGGATGTGGCCGCCGCCCTGCCTTAACGGCGCGGGCGGGCGGGCCTCAGCCGCCAGCGCCCGTCCTTCACGCGGGCCTGCACCGGCCCCAGCGTGCCCGTTCCCCCCGCCTCAAGCCGCGCCAGCAGCCGGGCGAGCGCGGGGCCGTCCGCCCGGTGTCCGAACGCAAGCAGCCCGTCCGCCAGCAAGCGGCGGCGCAGTTCGGCCGGCAGCCCTTCCGGATCCAGCCAGAGGTCCGGGCCGCGGCGGTCCGACCGCGTGGCAAAGGCGCGCTCCGCCGCCCAGGCCAGAGCCGCCTCGGCCTCTGCCAGATGCGCCGCGCTTGCGGCCAGCCGCCCGGGGTTCAGCCAGCGCGCGCCATTCAGCAACTGCCGCGCCGCCGTACGGTCAAAGCGGGAATCCCGGTTGGAGGGGTCGTCGACCGGCGTCCACCCGCGCGCGGCCACGATCGCGGCCAGTTCCGCGCGGCGGCGGCCCAGCAGCGGGCGCAGCACGGAAAGGCCATCGATGCAGGCCAGCGGCCGGATGCCGCTCAACCCGGCAAGGCCGCTGCCCCGCGCCAGCCGCATCAGCAGCGTTTCCGCCTGGTCGTCGGCATGATGCGCCGTCAGCAGCCGGCTGATGCCGTTCGCCCGGCACCAGTCGCCCATCGCGGCATAGCGCGCCGCGCGGGCGCGGGCCTGCATGTCGCCGCCCGTCGCCACAGAAATCGTCAACGTCCGGTGCGGCAGCCCCAGCGCCTGTGCCAGCCCCGCCACCATCGCGCATTCGGCGGCCGCTTCGGCGCGCAGGCCGTGATCGACGCTCAGCACATGGGCGTTGGGGCCAAAGGCATCCGCCGCCAGCGCCATCAGCGCCAGCGAATCCGCGCCGCCTGAAACCGCCAGCGCGACAGGGGCATCGGGGCCAAAGCCCGGCCCGGACAGGCGCGCCACCTCGGCCGCGAAGACCTGTGGCGTCAAAGCCCCCATGCGGGCGTCAGGGCGTGCATTTTGCCTGCACGCGGGTCGCGGCCGCATCGGCAGCGAACTGGCCCGTCAGCCGGTCCGGGAAGGATTTGTTCAGCTGGTCCAGCGTGTCGCAGGCGGCCTTTGCCGATTTCGGTCCCTTGGTCTCTAGCAGCGCCTTCGCCAGCCACAGCAGGCTGTTGTGGGCGCGCTGTCCCTTGGGGCTGTTCTGGTATCCGGCATAGAAGGTGCGGGCCGCGTCGGCCGGCTGGCCCTGCTGCATCTGCGCCCGCCCAGCCCAGAACGCCGCATTGGAAGCGCGCGCATGCTTCGGGTTCGCCGTCACAAATGCCTTCAGCGCCTTCTCGGCCCCGGCAAAATCGCCCTTTTCGTACAGCGCATAACCCGCCTCATACTGCGCCGTCAGCGGGTCCGCCGACGGCGCGGCGGTGGCGCCGGGCGCGGGGGCCGGGGCGGTTGCCGGGGGGGCGGCCGCCGGGGTCCGCGCCGGCGGCAGGGCGGCGGGCGGCTTTGCGGCTGGCTGAGGGGCCGGTGCGGCTGCGTCGGGCTGCGGCCCTGCGGGCGCGGCGCCCTTGCCTTCCAGCGCATCGAAGCGCGCGACGGTGCCCGCCTCCAGCTTCTGCATCGCGCCTTCCAGCTGACGCAGCTTGAACTGCAGCTCCTCAACCTGCCCGGTCAGCGCGCGCTGCTGGGTTTCCAGCGCCGTCACCCGCTGGGTGAGGTCCACAAGCGGCGATGTGGCGGGCGTGCCCGGCGCGGGGGCGGCGGGCTGCGCCTCGGGCACCACCTCCGGCGCGAAGAAGCGCTTGTCCCCGCCAGGGAACACCTCGCGCTGCACGGCGCGCATCTGGCTTTCCAGCACGCCCACGCGCTTGTCGACCTGTCGCAGCTGATCCTGCGTGGCGGGCGCCGGCTGGGCGTGGGCCGGCTGCGCCAGCGTGGCAAGCGCCACGAGGGGCAGGGCGGAAAGAGCAAGCCTGTTCATCTGAATTGAAGTTCCCGTCCTCATCGGCCTGGTTACCGGCGCAGTGCAGCCACAGGCTGCCTTGCCGCAAGCTGAATCAGCCGACCGGACGGATCCCGGCGGCCGGCGGCGCCAGCCCCGGCGCCGGTGCAGGCGTGGCCGGGGCAAGGCCGCCCGTCGCGGGGCGCGCCAGCAGGTCCGCCGGCTTCAGCGACAGGTTGCGGACCTGCTCTGCCGGGCCGCCCAGCGGCGGGATGGCGGTTGCACCCACCTTCACGTCCAGCGCGCCGGCCCGGCCGGTGCGAAGCGTCCAGGCGCGGCCCTGCGGCAAGGTCATCGTCTGCCCCTTGCTCATCGTGCCCATGAACAGGGTTTCCTGCCCGTCGGAAATGCGCAGCCACACCTCTTCCTTCGCTGTCAGCGTGACGGCGGCGGCCGGATCGGCCGGGGGTGCGGCGGCGGGATCGGCGACGGGCGTGGCGGAGGGGTCCTCATCGGACGGGGTCGCCGCCTCCGCCATGGCGACGGGGGTTTCCGGCACCGGCGGCGCAGCCGGCGTCAGCCAGCCCGCACCCCAGGCCCAGAAGGCGCCCAGCAGCAGCAGCAGCAGCGCAACGCTTCCGGCGACCAGCGCGGGGGAGGGCAGGCGCTTCTCCTCCAGCGGCAGCAGGTCCACCATCGTCGGCACCGGGTCGCCCTTCTGGCTTTCCACCCGATAGCGTTCGGCCGCCTCGGCCGGATCCAGCCCCACGGTGCGCGCATAGGCCTTCACGAAGCCCAGCGAATAGGTCAGCGCGGGCAGCTTGTCGTGGTCGTCCGCCTCGATTTCCGAAAGGATGCCGGGGCGCACCTTGGTGCGCTCCGCCACCTGCGCCAGCGTCAGGCCAGCGGCCTCGCGCGCCTGGCGCAGGGCTTCGCCGATGGTGCGGGCGGGGGAAGGCGTTGCGGCGTCGGCGGATTCGGCCGAAGCCGATGCGCCGCGACGGCGCGACGGCGGGGCCGCCGGCTTGTCTTCACCCTGCGGCACATCTTCGTGCGGGATGCCGTTCGCGTCGTCCACCTGAAAGTCCCTTCAGGCCGTTGGCGGGGCCTGTTTTCCGCGACAGTTGAAGCGCTTGCCGCGCCCCACCGCCTTTTGTTCGACACCGGTGATTTCGATAGGCCCGCCCTCCTTGCAAAGTCAACCGCGCCCCATCCGGCATCGCCTTCGGGTCGCCGCGCTTGTTGCAGCGCGGCATTTCATGTATGCGCCGCGCCAACCACACTCCCTCCCGATCTGGAACCCCCGCATGCAACTCCGCAACGTGGCGATCATCGCCCACGTCGACCATGGCAAGACCACCCTCGTCGACCAGCTCTTCCGCCAGTCCGGCACCTTCCGCGACAACCAGCGTGTCGCCGAGCGCGCGATGGATTCGAACGATCTGGAACGGGAACGCGGGATCACCATCCTGGCGAAGTGCACCTCGATCGAGTGGGAAGGCACCCGCATCAACATCGTGGACACCCCCGGCCACGCCGACTTCGGTGGAGAGGTGGAGCGCATCCTCTCCATGGTGGACGGCGTGATCCTGCTGGTGGACGCCGCCGAGGGCGCAATGCCGCAGACGAAGTTCGTCACCTCGAAGGCGCTGGCGCTGGGGCTGCGCCCCATCGTCGTCGTCAATAAGATCGACCGTCCCGATGGCCGTCCGCAGGAAGTGCTGGACCAAGTGTTCGACCTGTTCGTGGCGCTCGGCGCCAACGACGAGCAGCTGGACTTCCCGGTGCTCTTCGCATCGGGCCGCAACGGCTATGCCGGCCTTGATACCGATGTGCGCGAAGGCACGCTGGAGCCGCTGTTCCAGACCATCGTTGATCATGTCCGCGCACCCGTGGCCGATGTCGACGCGCCGTTCAGCTTCCTCGTGTCGCTGCTGGATCGCGACCAGTTCGTGGGCCGTATCCTGACGGGCCGCATCGCCACCGGCACGCTGAAGCTGAACATGCCGATCCGCGCCCTCGACCGCGACGGCAAGGTGGTCGAAGATGGCCGCGCCACCAAGATTCTCGCCTTCCGCGGGCTGGAGCGCGTGCCCGTCGAGGAAGCGCAGGCGGGTGACATCGTTTCCATCGCCGGCCTCACCGTCGCCACCGTCGCCAACACCATCGCCGATCCGGCGGTGACCGAGCCGCTGTCGGCCCAGCCGATCGATCCGCCGACGCTGTCGATGCGCTTCGCCGTGAACGACAGCCCGTTCGCCGGCAAGGAAGGCTCCAAGGTCACCAGCCGCATGATCCGGGACCGGCTCCTGCGCGAAGCCGAAGGCAATGTCGCCATCCGCGTGACCGAAAGCGACGAGAAGGATTCGTTCGACGTCGCCGGCCGGGGCGAACTGCAACTGGGCGTGCTGATCGAAACGATGCGCCGCGAAGGCTTCGAGCTGTCGATCGGCCGTCCGCGCGTCATTTTCGACAAGGACGAGGCCGGCAACCGTACCGAGCCTTATGAAACCGTCGTCGTGGACGTGGACGAGCAATATTCCGGCACCGTCGTCGAGAAGATGGCGATGCGGAAGGCGGAAATGACCGACATGCGCCCGTCGGGCGGCGGTAAGGTGCGCCTCAGCTTCTCCGGCCCCTCGCGCGGCCTCATCGGCTATCATGGCGAATTCCTGTCCGACACGCGCGGCACCGGCATCATGAACCGCCTGTTCGACCGCTATGGCCCCTGGAAGGGCCCGATCGCAGGCCGCCAGAACGGCGTGCTGATCTCCACCGAAACCGGCGAAGCTGTGGGCTATGCGCTGGGCTATCTGGAAGAGCGGGGCGAGCTGATGGTGGTGCCGGGCGAGCCCATCTATGCCGGCATGGTGGTGGGCGAAAACGCCAAGTCCGACGACCTGGAAGTGAACCCGCTGAAGTCCAAGCAGCTCACCAACTTCCGCGCCTCCGGCAAGGACGATGCGCTGCGCCTGTCGCCGCCGAAGCGGCTCACGCTGGAACAGGCCATCGCCTACATCGACGAGGACGAGCTGGTGGAAGTGACGCCCAAGTCCATCCGCATCCGCAAGCTCTATCTCGATCCGCACGAACGCAAGCGCCACTCGCGCTCGCTGAAGGCCGCCGGCTGACCAGCGGCCCTCGGCTACCCCCTAAGTTGACTTGAAGGCTGCCAATATCTCATGTAGGCAGCCATCAGGGCAATTTAGGGGGGAATATGAAAAGGTTAATGCTTGTTGGCGCCTTGACGGCGCTTGCCGCGCAGCCGCTCTCCGCTGCGGTCATCGATCAATCCAGCTTCTTCGATGGCGGGGGCTATCCGATCCAGCTGTCGCAGATCGCAAGTGCGCCGGGCGGCCATGGCCGCATGCAGGCCCATTCCGTCACGGCCGGGCAGACCGGCCTTCTCAGCCGCGTCGACCTGCTCGTCGCGGAAGGCAATGGCACCGGCGCGCTGGTCCTGGGCCTCGGCTACGGGCTCGTCACCGACGCCGGCTATTCGAACGCCGTCAGCCTCGTCATCGATCGGGCACAGGTCGCCAGCTATACCGACCTCAACAACGGCGGATTCACCAGCATCGACGTG
>NZ_JAYRCW010000033.1:0-24758 GCF_041909755.1 Sandaracinobacter sp. | reverse complement strand
CAACCGCCAGCAGGTCGATGGCGCGCAGCACATTGGCCCCGATCAGCGGCTTGAACACATTCAGTTCCAGATGCCCCTGCATCCCGCCCACGGTCACCGCGACATGGTTGCCCATCACCTGCGCCGCCACCATGGTCAGCATTTCGCTTTGCGTGGGGTTCACCTTGCCCGGCATGATGGAGCTGCCCGGCTCGTTCGCGGGCAGGTCCAGCTCGCCCAGCCCCGATCGCGGCCCGGAACCCAGCAGGCGGATGTCGTTGGCGATCTTCGTCAGCGCCACGGCCAGGCTGTTCAGCCGCCCGGAAAAATCGACCAGCGTGTCATGGCTGGCCAGCGCTTCGAACTTGTTGGGTGCAGTCTCGAACGACACCCCCGTCAGCCCGCTGATCTCGCGCGCGAAATCCGCGCCGAACCCGTCGGGCGCGTTCAGCCCGGTTCCAACGGCAGTCCCGCCCTGCGCCAGCCTGCTCAGCGCATGCGCCACCAGCGGCTCGGTGCGCACCCGCGCCAGCTTCAGCTGCGCGGCATAGCCGGAAAACTCCTGTCCCAGCGTCAGCGGCGTCGCATCCTGCAGATGCGTCCGCCCGATCTTCACGATCTCAGCCCAACTTTCGGCCTTGGCCAGAAGCGCCGATTCCAGCCGCTGAAGCGCAGGAAACAGCGCCCGCCGCGCCGCCAGCACGACGGCAACATGCATGGCCGTCGGAAAGCTGTCGTTGCTGCTCTGGCTCATGTTCACATGGTCGTTGGGGTGAACCGGGGTCTTGCCGCCCCGCCGCCCGGTCAGCAGCTCGTTTGCGCGCCCGGCGATCACCTCGTTCACATTCATGTTGCTCTGGGTGCCGCTGCCGGTCTGCCAGATCACCAGCGGAAACTGATCGTCCAGCCGGCCACCGGCCACTTCAGCCGCAGCGGTTTCGATGGCGTCTGCAATTTCGGGCGCAAGCCCATGCCGGCGGTTCACCCGCGCAGCCGCCTGCTTCACCAGCGCCAGCGCATGGATCAGCCCGATCGGCATCCGTTCCATCGGGCCGAAGGGGAAATTCGAAATGGATCGCTGTGTCTGCGCGCCCCAGTAAGCTGTGTCGGGCACTTCGATCGCGCCCAGGCTGTCCGTTTCGGTGCGGCTCACTTCTTCCGCTTGAAGTCGAACGACACAACGTTCGACCCGGATTCACTGTCCTCCAGCGGCGGGGGCGGCGGTTCGTCCGCCGGTTCCGGCATGGTCACGATGAACTGAAGCGCGAAGTTCACGGCCGGATCCACGAAACCCGTGATCGCCTTGTAGGGGATCGAAAGCTTGGCCGGCACCTGGTTGAAGGTCAGGCCAACTTCGAAATGCTCGTCATCGACCAGCAGATCCCAATAGCGATGCTGAAGCACCACGGTCATTTCTTCCGGATACCGTTCCAGCAGATGCCTGGGCATGTCCACGCCGGGAAAGCGCGTGCGGAAGGCGATGAAGAAATGATGCGCCCCGGGCAGGCCGCCGCCATCCGCCACATCGCCCAGCACCTTGCGCACCACCTGGCGCAACGAATCCTGAACGATCTCATCATAGGCGATGAGGCTGTCCGGCGGTTCCTGATTCTCGGGCGGCTCGGTCACAGGCCACAAGTGGCGCTGACACAATGTGTCGTCAAGGCCGGGGCAGGCATCCTGCCGAAGGAGAATTCCGGTCAGGCTTGCGAAAAAGGGGAAATGCAGGCGCTTCTGTTGCCCGGCGCGCCTGCGAGCCGCTGGAATCCGATTCTGTTACCGGGTTCGGCCCGAACCCTGCTCAAGCTTGATAACCAAGGCCGTTAGGCCAACAGGTTACGCAGCAATCGCAAATGCCTCGTTGTCGTTGGCATTTGTGGATTTTGAACAGTTTAACGGCGTTTTCAGGCCGGGCAAAAATACCGTCGTTCCGCACACGTCTATCCTGGTTCGGCCCCGTCAGAGGCCCCGGAAAGCCGGACTTGTCCGGAATTCGGGGCTTTTGGTGGAGCCGCCGGGTACTGCCCCCGGGTCCGCTGTGAGTACTGGTACGGCATCATTCATCGCCATCTCCGCCCGAAGGCGGCAAAGGCGATATAGGCCCGCTGGCGGCAGAATGTAAGGGCCTCTGCGGCCTCAGCCGCGCCCGGTCAGCGCCAGATAGCGGTCGATCACGGCATCGTTGATCGCATCCCAGTCATAGGCCTGGGCGCGCACGAAACTAGCCTCGCCATGCGCGCGCCTGAGATCGGGGTTGCGCACATAGGCCTCGATTGCATCCGCAAAGGCGCCGATGTCCCCGGCCGGCACCAGCCGCCCCGAAACGCCGTCCGCCACCAGCGATGATGCGCCCGTCGCCTGCGCCGCGACCGGCGGCACCGCGCAGGCCATGGCTTCCAGCGTGACGTTGCCGAATGTCTCTGTCACGCTGGGGTTCAGGAACATGTCGAAGCCGGCATAGGCCCGGCCAAGCGCCGCCCCGGTCTGGAAGCCGGCGAATGTCGCGCCCGGCACCTCCGCCTCGAACTCCGCGCGCGCCGGCCCATCCCCCACCACCAGCAGATGATGCGGCACGCCGCGCCGCCGCAGCTCGGCCATGGTAGCTGCCACCACGTCCAGTCCCTTTTCCAGCACCAGCCGCCCGACAAAGCCGATCACCGGCACATCGTCCGCAATGCCCAGCCCCTGCCGCCAGCCCATGTCGCGCGCGGCGGGCGTGAAGATCTTCCGGTCCACGCCGCGGCTCCAGATCCGCACCTTTTCCGAATAGCCTTCGGCGCGCAGCACATCCGCCATGCTCTCCGATGGCGCGTAGATCTCCGTCAGGTCGCCGTAGAAGCTCTTCAGCAGCCGCTCCACCCCGCGCCGGATGAACCCCATCCGGTAATAGTCGAAATACGTCTCGAACCGGGTATGAACCGAGGCCACGACCGGCAGGCCCTGCCCCTGCCCCCATTTCTTTGCGTCATGGCCAAGCCAATCCGGCGCGGACAGATGCACGATATCCGGCCGGAACGCCTCCAGGTCGGCCTTCACGGCGCGCGGGAGCCCCAGCGCCACCCGATATTCGCCACGCCCGGGGATCGGTACCGAAGGCACGCCAATCAGCGTCCCCGTCGCCTCGAATGCCGGCACATCGACCACCGGGGAATAGACCCTCGGCTCCAGCCCGCGCACCAGCATGCGGCCCACCAGCCTGTTCAGGGCCTGGTTCGCACCGTCCTTCACATAATTGTAGTTGCCCGAAAACAGCGCGACGCGCAGCGGTCCAGTTCCGTCACCCATGATCGCGGCGCCTAGCCGTAGACTATGGCAGGCATGCGGCACGAAAATGGGCCCGGCGGCAGGCTGCCACCGGGCCCATCATTCGACAGCGGACTGATCAGGCCGCCGTGTGCAGCAGCTTGCGCTTGCGGCGGGACGCAAAGCCCACAGCGCCGAAGCCCACGATCAGCATCGCCCAGGTCGCCGGCTCGGGAACCACGCCCGGGTCGGAAATCTGGTCAACGCCGCTCGCGATGATCGCGGCATTACCGTTGGCAAAGCGGGCAAGCACCTTGGCCGGGTTTTCACCCGTCAGCTGCGCGCCATATTCCACGGCAGACGGGTTGTACGGGAAGGTCGTGTCGGCGGTGATCGGGCTCACCTGGCCGGCTGCCGTCAGATCGATCGTGAGGGACGATCCACCTTGCGCATAGCCGCTCACGCCCGAATGACCCTGCACCAGCCCGATCGGGTTGTTGCCGTCGTCGTTCGCCGCATAAGCCGCGAAAGCACCACGATATTCGCCGATATAGCCCTTGCCGCTGCCGCCCAGCACATAGGTCAGCGCGTTGCTGAACAGGGCCGCCGTTTCGACGCTGTTCGGGATGTCATCCTGCCAGTCGCCGTTGAACAGCACGACATTGCCGGTCACATAGGCCTTCACATTCGCAGCCGCCGCAACGGACAGGCCAACACCGAAGCTATAGCCGTCGCGCGTATAGACGAAGGCGTCATAACTATCGAGGAAGCCGGCCGTCGCCAGCTGGGCGTCGGTCACATAGGTCACGGTGTGGCTGTCATCGTACAGGCCGCCGATGAAGTTTTGCCCGAACACGGCCAGGTTGGCCGCCTGGGCGCCGGATGCAGCCGCAAGCAGCGCTGCGCCAGCCAATGCAAGTCTGAAATTCGACATTCGGTTCCTCCTGTTGGGTTTGCCCACAGCACAGGAACAGCAATATCCATGCCGACTAAGACCGCATTTAATATCTTTGTTTTTTAGATATTTAGACGATGAACAATTCATGGCGTGTGAAGAATGCGTAAGATTTTTTTACATCCGCCGGGAAACAAAGCATCCCAGCCGCCACAATTCGCTCCAAAGGCCGCTCCAAGAAAAAACCCCCTGCGGCGGTTGCCGCAGGGGGTCGTTTTCCGGTGCCTGCCGAAAGATCAGGCGTCGGCAGTCGTGTCGCTGGCGGCGGCCAGAGCCGCCTGCTGCGCCCGAAGCGCGGCGTCGCGGCTGGTCGCCGTCACCCGCAGGCGGCCCAGCGCCGCCCCGGTGCCGGCCGGGATCAGGCGGCCGACGATGACATTTTCCTTCAGGCCCAGCAGCGTGTCCGACTTGCCCTGAACGGCGGCTTCGGTCAGCACCCGCGTCGTTTCCTGGAACGATGCAGCCGAAATGAAACTGCGCGTCTGCAGGCTCGCCTTGGTGATGCCCAGCAGCACCGGCTTGCCTTCCGCCGGCCGCTTGCCTTCGGCAACCAGCTTGACGTTCGCCTCGTCCATTTCCTCGCGGTCGACCTGTTCGCCCTTCAGCAGCGTGGAATCGCCGTCGTCGGTGATTTCCACCTTCTGCAGCATCTGGCGAACGATCACCTCGATGTGCTTGTCGTTGATCTTCACGCCCTGCAGTCGATAGACTTCCTGGATTTCCGAGCAGAGATACTCAGCCAGCTTCTCGACACCCAGGACATCCAGGATGTCGTGCGGGTTCGCCGGTCCGTCCACGATGAAGTCGCCCTTGCGCACAAGGTCGCCTTCCTGAACGGCCATGTGCTTGCCCTTCTGCAGCAGATAGACGATCGGCTCCGCGCCGTCTTCGGGGTGCAGTTCCACGCGGCGCTTCGCCTTGTAGTCCTTCCCGAACACGATCCGGCCATCCACCTTGGCGATGATACCATTGTCCTTGGGAATCCGGGCTTCGAACAGCTCGGCAACCCGCGGCAGACCACCGGTGATGTCCCGCGTCTTGGCGGCTTCGCGCGGCATCCGCGCCAGCACATCGCCGGCTTCCACCCGCTGTCCGTCCGAAACCGAAAGGATGGCGCCCACCGGCAGCAGATAGCGGCCGGCTTCGCCGCTGCTGTCGTCCAGCAGCGTCATCCGCGGGCGGAGGTCGTCCTTCGCCTTGGATGCCTTCCATTCCGAAACCACCTTCTGCGCAATGCCGGTGGCGTCGTCGGTTTCTTCCTTCAGCGTCTGGCCGTCGACCAGGTCCTGATACTTCACCACGCCGGATTTGTCGGTGATGATCGGGCGGGTGTAGGGGTCCCATTCGGCAAGCCGCTGGCCCTTCTTCACCTTTTCGCCGTCCTTCACCGACAGGATCGCGCCGAACACGATCTTGTGCACCGAACGCTCGCGGCCCTCGGCATCCATGATCACCAGCTCGCCGCCAGTCGGCGCCATGCCGATGATCCGGCCACGGCTGTCCTTGATGACGGGCAGGTTGCGGTACTGCGCAATGCCGTCAACCGGCGCGTCGTGGCTCGATTGCTCGCTCACCTGCGCCGCGCCGCCGATGTGGAAGGTCCGCATCGTCAGCTGGGTGCCGGGCTCCCCGATGGACTGGGCCGCGATCACGCCGACAGCCTCGCCGATGTTCACCGGCGTCCCGCGGGCCAGATCCCGGCCATAGCAACGGCCGCAGACGCCCTGCCGCGCTTCGCACACCAGCGGAGAGCGGATCTTCACGTCCGCGATGCCGGCGTCCTCGATGGCCTTCACCATCTTTTCGTCCAGGAGCGTGTCGCGCGCGAACAGCACCTCGCCCGTCTTCGGGTCGACGATGTCGTCGCACACTGTCCGACCCAGGATCCGCTCGGCCAGCGTCACGATGACGGAACCGCCTTCGACGATGGCCTTCATCATCAGCCCGCGCGATGTCTCGCAATCGTCTTCCAGCACCACGCAATCCTGCGACACGTCGACCAGTCGGCGGGTCAGGTATCCCGAGTTCGCCGTCTTCAGCGCGGTGTCGGCAAGGCCCTTCCGGGCGCCGTGCGTGGAGTTGAAATATTCAAGGACGGTCAGGCCTTCCTTGAAGTTGGAGATGATCGGCGTCTCGATGATCTCGCCCGAAGGCTTGGCCATCAGGCCGCGCATCCCGGCAAGCTGCTTCATCTGCGCCTGCGAACCCCGGGCGCCGGAATGCGCCATCATGTACACGGAGTTGATCGCCCGCTGCCGGCCCGTCGCCGGGTCGATCGGCGTCGCGGAGATTTCCTTCATCATCTCCTCGGCCACCTTGTCGCCGCAGCGCGCCCAGGCGTCGACCACCTTGTTGTACTTCTCGCCCTGCGTGATCAGGCCGTCCTGATACTGCTGCTCGAAGTCCTTCGCCAGCGCGCGCGTCTCCTCGACGAGCGGCTCCTTGGTGGCGGGGATCACCATGTCGTCCTTGCCGAACGAAATGCCCGCCTGGCAGGCATGGCGGAAGCCCAGCGCCATGATCGCATCGGCGAACAGCACCGTCTCTTTCTGCCCGGTGTGGCGATAGACGGTGTCGATCACATCGCCGATTTCCTTCTTCGTCAGAAGGCGGTTCACCGTCTCGAAGGGCACCTTGTGGCTCTTCGGCAGGCATTCGGCGATCAGCATGCGCCCGGCGGTCGTCACGAACCGCTTCATGGAGGTGCGGCCGGCTTCGTCCGTCTGCGGCACCCGCGCCTCGATCCGCGTGTGCAGCGTCACCACGCCGGCCGTCAGCGCGGCATGCACTTCGGCCATGTCGGCGAACACCGGCAGCCGCTCGCGCTTGCTGCCGTCGGGAAGTTCGACATACTCCGGCTTCTTCTCCTGCCGCTCCATGGAGAGGTAGTAGATGCCCAGCACCATGTCCTGCGACGGCACGATGATCGGCTTGCCGTTCGAAGGGCTGAGGATGTTGTTCGTGGACATCATCAGCACCCGCGCTTCCAGCTGCGCCTCAAGGCTCAGCGGAACGTGGACGGCCATCTGGTCCCCGTCGAAGTCGGCGTTGAAGGCGGCGCAGACCAGCGGGTGAAGCTGGATCGCCTTGCCCTCGATCAGCACGGGTTCGAAGGCCTGAATGCCAAGGCGGTGCAGCGTCGGCGCGCGGTTCAGCAGAACCGGATGCTCGCGGATCACCTCGTCCAGGATGTCCCAGACTTCCTTGCGCTCCTTCTCGACATATTTCTTGGCCTGCTTCAGCGTCATCGACAGGCCCTTGGCGTCCAGCCGGGCGTAGATGAACGGCTTGAACAGCTCCAGCGCCATCTTCTTCGGCAGGCCGCACTGGTGCAGCTTCAGTTCCGGCCCGGTCACGATGACCGAACGGCCGGAATAATCGACGCGCTTGCCCAGCAGGTTCTGCCGGAACCGGCCCTGCTTGCCCTTCAGCATGTCGGAAAGGCTCTTCAGCGGCCGCTTGTTGGCGCCCGTGATGGTGCGGCCGCGACGGCCATTGTCGAACAGCGCGTCAACGGCTTCCTGCAGCATGCGCTTTTCGTTGCGCACGATGATGTCGGGCGCGCGCAGCTCGATCAGCCGCTTCAGGCGGTTGTTCCGGTTGATGACGCGGCGATACAGGTCGTTGAGGTCAGACGTCGCGAAGCGGCCGCCATCCAGCGGCACCAGCGGGCGCAGTTCCGGCGGGATCACCGGGATCACCGTCAGGATCATCCATTCCGGCCGGTTGCCCGATTCCAGGAAGCTCTCGACAATCTTCAGCCGCTTGATGATCTTCTTGGGCTTCAGCTCCGACTTGGTCGTCGCCAGCTCTTCCAGAAGCTCTTCCTTCTCGGCGGCAAGGTCCAGCTCCATCAGCAGTTCGCGGATGGCCTCGGCGCCGATGCCGGCGCGGAAGCTTTCCTCGCCATACTGGTCCTGCGCGTCGAGATACTCGTCCTCGTTCAGAAGCTGGAACTTCTTCAGCGGCGTCATGCCGGGCTCGGTGACGATATAGTTCTCGAAGTAGAGAACGCGCTCCAGGTCCTTCAGCGTCATGTCCAGCAGCATGCCGATGCGGCTGGGAAGCGACTTCAGAAACCAGATGTGGGCAACAGGCGCCGCCAGTTCGATATGGCCCATCCGTTCCCGGCGGACCTTCGAGACGGTGACTTCAACACCGCACTTCTCGCAGACAATGCCCTTGTACTTCATGCGCTTGTACTTGCCGCACAGGCACTCATAGTCCTTGATCGGGCCGAAGATGCGCGCGCAGAACAGGCCGTCACGCTCGGGCTTGAACGTGCGGTAGTTGATCGTCTCGGGCTTCTTGATCTCCCCGAACGACCAGCTGCGGATCTTGTCCGGCGACGCGATCGAGATCTGGATCTGATCGAACGTCTCCGGCTTGGAGACGGCTGAGAAAGCGTTTGGAACCAGTTCGTTCATTGCAACTCCTCGCCCCGCAGGGGGGCTGATCAGATTCAGTGTCAGGCGTCGGCGTCGGTCGTCTTCAACTCGACGTTCAGGCCGAGCGAGCGCATTTCCTTCACCAGCACGTTGAAGCTTTCGGGAATGCCGGCCTCGAAGGTGTCGTCGCCCTTGACGATCGCTTCATAGACCTTGGTGCGGCCGACCACGTCGTCGGACTTCACCGTCAGCATTTCCTGCAGCGTATAGGCCGCGCCATAAGCCTGCAGCGCCCACACTTCCATTTCCCCGAAGCGCTGGCCGCCGAACTGCGCCTTCCCGCCCAGCGGCTGCTGGGTGACGAGGCTGTACGGCCCGATCGAACGGGCGTGGATCTTGTCGTCCACCAGGTGGTGCAGCTTCAGCATGTAGATGTAGCCGACGGTCACCTTGCGGTCGAACGCCTCGCCGGTCCGGCCGTCGAACAGCTCCACCTGCCCCGAGCTGTCCAGCCCGGACAGTTGCAGCATGTGCGACACGTCCGCTTCCTTGGCGCCGTCGAACACCGGCGTCGCCATCGGAACGCCGGGCGTCAGGCTGTCGGCGAACTTCATCAGGTCGTCGTCGGTCATCGCCGCCACATTCGCCTGCTCGCCATAAACGGCGTCCAGGTTGGAGCGCAGCTTCGCAAGGTCGCCCTTGGCGTCGGCCACGGCCGCCTCATTCTGGGTGCGGATCGATTCCAGCAGGCCCGCCACCTGGCGGCCAAGGCCGCGCGCGGCCCAGCCCAGGTGGGTTTCGAAGATCTGCCCGACGTTCATCCGGCTGGGCACGCCCAGCGGGTTCAGCACCAGGTCGACCGCCGTGCCGTCTTCCAGGAACGGCATGTCTTCCGACGGCAGGATGCGCGAGATGACGCCCTTGTTGCCGTGACGGCCGGCCATCTTGTCGCCCGGCTGAAGCTTGCGCTTCACGGCCACGAACACCTTCACCATCTTCAGCACGCCCGGCGGCAGCTCGTCACCGCGCTGCAGCTTGTCCTTCCGGTCTTCCAGTCGCTCGGCGATGGACTTCATCGCCTCGTCATACTGGGCCCGGCTGGCTTCCAGGTTCGCCTGCGCCGTGTCGTCGGCTATGCCGAACTTCCACCATTCGCGCTTCGGCTGCTCGTCCAGCAGCGCCTCGTCGATCACGGCGCCCTTCTTCACGCCCTTGGGCCCGGTCACAACCGTCTGCCCCAGCAGCATGTCCTTCAGGTGCGCGAAGGTCGCCCGGTCCAGAATGCCGCGTTCGTCCGCCGCATCCTTTTCCAGCCGGTCGATTTCCTCGCGCTCGATCGCCAGCGCGCGCTCGTCCTTGTCGATGCCGTGGCGGTTGAACACCCGCACTTCCACGATGGTGCCCGCCACGCCCGGCGGCAGCCGCAGCGAAGTGTCGCGCACGTCGCTCGCCTTTTCACCGAAGATGGCGCGCAGCAGCTTTTCTTCCGGCGTCATCGGGCTTTCGCCCTTGGGCGTGATCTTGCCGACCAGAATGTCGCCCGGCTCCACTTCGGCGCCGATGTACACGATGCCCGCTTCGTCGAGGTTGCGCAGCGCTTCCTCGCCCACGTTCGGGATATCGCGCGTGATGTCTTCCGGCCCAAGCTTGGTGTCGCGGGCCATCACTTCGAATTCCTCGATGTGGATCGAGGTGAAGATGTCCTCGCGCACGATGCGCTCGTTGATGAGGATGGAATCCTCGTAGTTGTAGCCGTTCCAGGGCATGAACGCGACCAGCGCGTTCCGGCCCAGCGCCAGCTCGCCATATTGGGTGCTGGGGCCGTCGCAGATGATGTCGCCCTTGGCCACCACATCGCCCACCTTCACCAGCGGGCGCTGGTTGATGCAGGTGTTCTGGTTGGAGCGCTGGAACTTCATCAGCGTGTAGATGTCGACCATGGTCTTGCCCGGCTCGACCTCTTCGGTCGCCCGGATCACGATCCGGCCTGCGTCCACCTGGTCGACGATGCCGGCGCGGCGGGCAGCGATGGCAGCGCCGGAATCCCGCGCAACCGTCTCTTCCATGCCGGTGCCCACGAACGGCGCTTCCGCCTTCACCAGCGGCACGGCCTGCCGCTGCATGTTAGATCCCATCAGCGCCCGGTTGGCGTCGTCGTTTTCCAGGAACGGGATCAGCGAGGCGGCGACGGACACCAGTTGCTTCGGCGACACGTCCATCAGCGTGATCTGCTCACGCGGGGCGATCAGGAATTCACCGGCTTCGCGGGCAGAAACCAGATCCTCCACGATGCGGCCTTCGGCATCCAGCTCCACGTTCGCCTGGCCGATGGTGTGGCGCGCTTCCTCCATGGCCGACAGGTAGATCACCTCGTCGGTCACCTTGCTGTCCACCACCTTGCGGTAGGGCGTCTCGATGAAGCCGTACTTGTTCACCCGGCTGAAGGTGGCGAGCGAGTTGATCAGGCCGATGTTCGGCCCTTCCGGCGTCTCGATCGGGCAGATCCGACCATAGTGGGTCGGGTGAACGTCGCGGACTTCGAAGCCCGCGCGTTCGCGCGTCAGGCCGCCCGGCCCAAGCGCCGAGACGCGACGCTTGTGCGTCACCTCGGACAGCGGGTTGGTCTGGTCCATGAACTGCGAAAGCTGGCTGGAGCCGAAGAATTCGCGCACCGCGGCCACCGCAGGCTTCGCGTTGATCAGGTCGTTGGGCATCACCGTCGAAATATCGACAGAGGACATCCGCTCCTTCACCGCGCGTTCCATGCGCAGCAGGCCGACGCGATAGCTGTTCTCCAGCAGTTCGCCCACCGAACGGACCCGGCGGTTGCCGAGGTTGTCGATGTCGTCGATCTCGCCCTTGCCGTCCTTCAGCTCGACAAGCGTCTTGACGACGGCAAGGATGTCCTCCTGCCGCAGGGTCGTCAGGTCGTCCGGCGCATCAAGGCCCAGGCGCATGTTCATCTTCACCCGGCCCACGGCCGACAGGTCATAGCGCTCGGCGTCGAAGAACAGCCCGGCGAACAGGGCTTCGGCCGTTTCACGCGTCGGCGGCTCCCCGGGGCGCATCACGCGATAGATGTCGGCCAGCGCCTGGTCGCGCTCCTCGGCCTTGTCGGCCATCAGCGTATTGCGGATCCAGGGGCCCACGTTCACGCCGTCGATGTCCAGCACCTCGACATGGGCGAAGCCCGCGTCGGTCAGCTTGTCGAGATGCTCCTGCGTGACCTCGTCGCCGGCCTCGATATGGATGGCGCCCGTCTTTTCGTTGATGAGGTCGAAGGCCGAAAAGCGGCCCAGGATCTCGTCAGCCGGCACCAGCAGCGTCTTCACGCCCTCGTTCTGCGCCTTCTTGGCGGCGCGCGGCGTGATCTTCTCGCCATCCTTGAACAGCACTTCGCCGGTATCGGCGTTCAGCACGTCGAAGGTCGGCTTCTGGCCACGCCACTGCTCGGCGACGAACGGCACCCGCCAGCCGTTCAGCTTGGTGTCCCGCTCCCAGCGGACAGTGCCGTAGAAGTGGTTGAGGATTTCCTCGCCGTTCAGGCCCAGCGCATACAGCAGCGTCGTCACCGGCAGCTTGCGCTTCCGGTCGATCCGCACGTTCACGATGTCCTTGGCGTCATATTCGAAGTCCAGCCAGCTGCCGCGATAGGGAATCACGCGCGCCGCGAACAGGAACTTGCCGCTGCTGTGAGTCTTGCCGCGGTCATGATCGAAGAACACGCCCGGCGACCGGTGCATCTGGCTGACGATCACGCGCTCCGTGCCGTTCACCAGGAAGGTGCCGTTCTCCGTCATGAGCGGCATGTCGCCCATGTAGACGTCCTGCTCCTTGATATCGATGACGGAGCGGGTGCCCGTGTCGGCATCCACCTCGAACACGATCAGGCGCAGCGTCACGCGCATCGGCGCAGCGAAGGTCATGCCGCGCTGGCGGCATTCCTCCATGTCGTACTTCGGATCTTCCAGCTCGTAGTTCACGAAATCCAGCTCGGCGGCGCCGGCGAAATCGCGGATCGGGAACACCGAGCGCAGGGTCTTTTCAAGGCCGGACACATAGCCGATCTCGGGCCGCGAGCGCAGGAACTGCTCATAGCTCTCGCGCTGAACCTCGATCAGGTTCGGCATCTGCACCGCTTCGGCGATATTGCCGAAGATCTTGCGGATGCGGCGCGTGGCGCGGAAGCGATTCGCGGGGGCGGAACGGGTCGGTTCGACGGCCTTGGTTGCCATGTGGCACATGTCCTTCGGTCAAGATTCATGGCGCAGATCGAGACACGAAAAGCCGCAAAGCCAAGGGGTTACCCCGGCTGCGGCTGTGCGCGTATCCCGAAACACCCCGATCCAATGCGTGAAGAGCGCTGCGCGACGGCGCCCCCTATCCCGAACTGAGGTGAGGCAGGCGATATAGAAAGCCTGTTGGAACCTGTAAAGCGCCTGTCAGCCGTCTGCCCGGGCGAAAAGGTGGCCGGCCAGGCTTTCGGGTGGGATGTTCCGCACGACCTCCTGCAGCAGCGCCAGCGGCAGCAGGATCAGATAGAACAGGGCCAGCGACGTCAGCAGATCGGCCCCGCCCCTTGCCCGCACGGCCTGCAGCCCCTCCCTTGCCGTCCCGCCATGGATCAGGGAAACGATCGCTTCCTCCACCACCACGAACAGCGCGACCAGCAAGAGCAGCGCGACAGACCGTACCAGCGCCCGATGCGCCAGCGGCGCGCCGACATCCATCGTCCCCACGCCGAAGATCTTCCCCATGAGAACGAACTTCCCCAGCACGATCGCACGCAACGCCGCCGCCCCGATCTCGGTGCCAAGATGCCCGGCGCTACCGGATTTCGCCCACACATAGGCCGCGACGGCCGAGAACAGGATGAACAGGTAGGACGAGACAAATCCCCAGATCAGCAACTCATGCTTCAGCGCGTGGCCCACCGCCCGCCTCCGACCGCTCTCGCCCATGTCGTGCCCTCCTTGTTTTTGAACTGCTAACATGGCCATCCCGCTTTCGCCACGCCGGCACCAGGCCAAGGACATATTGATATTCGATAATTCTGCTTGACAGGCGGGTCATGCGATATATTGTTTTTCGATATATTCAATATCGGAGTTCGATATGGCCACCTCACCCAGTTTCCCGCTTGCCACCAGCCGCATCGTCTGTGTGGTCGGCCTCTCCCTCTGCATCGTCGTCGCCGTCGGGCTCGGTCTCATCAGTGCCGCGCTGGCGATCGGCTGGCCGCATATCCTGATCGAGGCGACGGAGAAGGGAATGACAGCCAAGGTCGCCGGCCTCCAGCCCTGGCTCAGCCTCGTGATTGCGGGCGCGGCCGTCATTCTCGCGCTGACGGCAGCCGTGTTCAGCAATCTCCTCACCGTGCTGGACGGCGTGTCACACGGCAACCCCTTCACCGTGGGCAACAGCCTGCGCCTGCGCCGCATTGGCTGGATCATCCTCGGCATTCAGGCGACCGGCTTCGTCACCGGCCTTGCCGGCCACGCCATTGCAAACCGGACGGACATTGGCTCCGGCTTCGAATTCTCCTTCACGGGCCTGCTCGCCGCGCTTCTCGCCTTCGTGCTGGCCGAGGTGTTCGAACAGGCCCGCCGCCTGCGCGACGATCTGGAAGGAACGGTCTGATGCCGGTCATCGTCCGCCTGGATGAGTTGCTCCACGCCCGCCGCATGACACTCACGGAACTGTCCGAAAAGGTCGACATCACGCTGGCGAACCTCTCCATCCTGAAGACGGGGAAAGCCAGGGCGATCCGCTTCTCCACGCTGGAGGCCATCTGCGACGCGCTGGCCTGCCAGCCGGGCGACCTGCTGCACCATGTGCCGGACGGCGACCCTCAATAGCCGGTCAGATAGCGCGAGCGGCGGCCCAGCAGGCGCTTCAGCGGCAGCAGGATCAGCAGGCACAGAAACAGCGCGGCCAGCGCAGACAGAAGGATCGCCAGCAGCACCGCCCAGGCAGGCTGCCCGGTCGGCACCATGGGCCCGATCGTCCGCGCGATCGGCCGCAGCAGGGGGCCATGCAGGAAGTAGATCCCGAACGAGGCCGCCGCGATCAGGCCCAGAAGCTTGCGCGGCTGCCGGTCCACCGGCAGGCCCCAGCCCACCAGGGCCGGCAGCACAAGGCCCGCGATGGAAAGCCGGAAGATGTAGAACACGCTTTCCCGCAGCGAGGTGAACCCGATCCGGTCTAGATCGGCGGCATGCAGCAGGGCCAGCACGATCGCCGACACGCCCGCCACCACCCGCACCAGCCCGGCTTCCCGCCGCAGCCAGTCCAGCGCGCGCGGCACATCCGCCCCAACCAGCATGCCGCAGCAATAGACCCCGGCGTAATAGGCAAACATCTGCGGGGTCAGTTCGGTGTCCGTCCGGGTGAACAGCAACGGCTGCACCAGCAGCAGCAGCGCCAGCGCGCCGAGCCGGCGGTCCGTCATCACCCGCCACAGCAGAGGGCTCAGGGCATAAAGGATCAGGATGACAGGAATATACCAGAAGGTATTCCAGGCATCGCCCAGGATGAGGTTGCGCACAATGCCGGCCGGAAGGCCCGCCACCGGCTTCGAGGCCGCGAACCACAGGATCGCTGTCAGCCCGGCTGTCATCACCAGATAGGGCGATCCCACATTGGCCAGCCGGGCGCGCAGAAACGCGCCGTGCGGCCGCGCCGCGAACAGATGCCCATAGAGGATGCCGGAAATCAGGGCGAAATAGATGGTGCTGTTGTGGAACAGGATATCGTTCGCCGCCGCGATCAGCCGGGTGGACGGCGCCAGCGGATGGACAAGGCCTCGGTTCAGCACGGCATTGGCCGCGTGCAGCAGCACGATCGCCAGGATCGCAAGCCCGCGCATGTCGTCGATCGCTTGCAGATGCCCCTGTCGGTGCGCGCCCCCGTTCGTTTTTGCCCCGTTCGTCATTGCCCGGCCCGCCCCCCGCAAAGCCGGTCGCCCTGCCGAAGCGGATGTTCCTGCGGCAGCATGCTGGGCGGCGGATCCGGGCAGCAGCGGGCAGGATCCGCGCTGCCGGCCCTGTGCAGCGGCGGCAGGTTCAGCGCCAGATTCAGCAGGATGGCGGCGGCCAGCGGCAGAAGCCACCCTCCCGCCAGCCCTGCCGAAGCCGCAATCACCAGAAGGAACAGCCATTGCGGGCTGTACAGCAGGACCTCTCCCGGATTGAACCCCAGGTAGAACAGGAACAGCGCCGCGATACCGCACAGGCACGCCAGACTGACATCGCGGCTGCGGCGTTCGGCCAGGGCACGGCCAGTGCCGATCAGCAGCAGCAACGCGGACAGGCCCATTCCTGCCAGCCGCAACGGCTCCGCAAGCGGCAGCAAACCGGCGCCATAGCGGCACTGCATCAGCTCCAGCGGTGCCACCAGCGCGAACAGCCAGAAGCCCACGGCATAGTCTGCGAACAGCCCCGCATCGCGGACTCCGTTCAGCGTGGCATAGCGCTGGGCATAGCCGAGCCCCCAACCATCCGAGATCAGCAGCGGCAAGGCGATCGCAACGAGCGCTGCGACGGCTGCCGGAACGGCAAGGTCGGTCGCCAGGGCATGCCGTGTCCCTGCCCCCCGCCATTGCCGGCGCAGCGCCGCATACAGCGGCAGGATCGCCATGGCGGGCGGATTGGCCAGCCCGGCCGCGGCAACAGCCAGCCCTGCCCCCACTCGTCCCTGCGTCGCGTTTGCGCGCCTTGCCAGCTCGCCCATCGCCAGCACGGCGATGGCCGAAACGGCAAAGGTCACGCCATAACTGTCCGTCACGCCGAACAGCGTCGCCGGCCCGAACAGCGACAGGAAGAACAGCGTCGCCGCCAGCGCGGTCCCCGGACCGACCCGGTTGCGGGCCAGGAACAGGAACATCGCAGCCGCCCCTAGGCCTTGAAGCAGCGCCAGCCCGGCCGATGTCGCCTGCCGGTGCGGCGCCCCGGCCATCGAGATCGGCTTCGAAACCGCCCCCACCAGCGCCACCGCCATGGGATGCTTGCGCAGCCGAAGTCCCCGGTAGGTTCCGGCGTCCAGCGCGGCCCCGATCGTGGCATTGTCTGCGCCCAGCACGCAGTTGTTCACCCGATAGGCCGCCCGGCTCGCTTCCAGCCGGTGATAGGACAGCAATGTCACCGCCAGCAGCAGCAGGATGGATATCAGGCCCGGCATCCGCCCATTCCTGCTGTCCATGGCCCCTGCGTCACCAGGCCATAAGCAGGATCACGGCGATCAGCGCCCCGCACAGCAGGCTCTTCGGATCGGTCGTCGCGAACACCACGGGATCCTCGTGCAGGTCACCGCGGTTCGCCAGCAGCAGCAGGCGCAACAGCCAGTACAGCAGGATGGGCGCCACGAACCACAGGACGACCGGCTTGCTATAGACCGCAAGCACCTCGGTTTCGCCGATGTAGCGGGCGAATATGGTGACGGACGCCAGCGCGGCCGCCCCCGCAAGCGGCAGCAGGATGCGCAGATCCTCTGTGCGATAGGCCCTGTTCGGCGCGCCCGTGCCCAGCGCCATCAGTTCCGAATGCCGCTTGATGAGCGCAAGTGCCAGGAACAGGAACATGGAAAAGCCCACCAGCCACTCGGTCGGATCAGCCCCGATCGCCTCGTTCCCCGCCAGCACCCGCAGCGTGTAGAGGAGGCACAGGACCACAACGTCCACCGCCAGCCGCCGCTTGAAATAGAGCGAATAGGAAATGGTGCCCAGCAGATAGGCCCCAAGCGCGACAAGGAAGGACTGCGGCAGGAACAGCACGCCGATCGCGATTGCGCCTGCCGTCAGCAGCGGGATCAGCGCCCAGGCCAGCTGCACGGACAGGCGGCCGGATGCCAGCGGCCGGTTGCGGCGCGCCGGATGTGTGCGATCAGCCGCGACATCGACCAGATCGTTCACCACATAGCCGGCGGACGAGGCGAGGCAGAAGGCGAAAAAGCCCAGCGTCGAGGCGAGCAACGCCTCTTCCGTGAACTGGTGCCCCACCACCATCGGCGCAAACAGCAGCAGGTTCTTCGACCATTGGTGCAGCCTCAGCTGCGCGCCGAGCTGGGCGAACTGGTCGCGAAGGCTTGCTGACCGGGCCAGATACACGGCTCCCTTCGTCTCGTTCTCAAGCCTCGCCAAGACGGCTACTCCCCGCTGCCTGCACACCGCCCCCGGCCCCGTGCAGTGAAATCAGTCTATCCCATCGCCCGGGCCGGGTGTTGTGTCCAAAAGGGGCATAGCCCCATGCGCTGCCTCCGCGTCCGCTCATGCGAAAGGGGCGGCCCCTTGCGGAGCCGCCCCTTCCTTTGCCAGAAAGCCTGAAAGGCTTACTTGAGTTCGACGGTCGCGCCGGCTTCCTCAAGCTGCTTCTTCAGCTTTTCGGCTTCTTCCTTGTTCACGCCTTCCTTCACGGCCTTCGGAGCGGATTCCACCAGGGTCTTCGCTTCGGTCAGGCCCAGGCCGGTGATGGCGCGGACTTCCTTGATGACGTTGATCTTCTTGCCACCGTCGCCGGTGAGGATCACGTCGAACTCGGTCTTTTCTTCGGCGGCCGGGGCGGCAGCGCCACCAGCGGCAGGCGCGGCCACGGCAACAGCCGCAGCGGCGGAAACGCCCCACTTTTCTTCCAGCAGCTTGGCCAGCTCGGCCGCTTCCAGAACGGTCAGGGCGGACAGGTCTTCAACGATCTTGTTCAGGTCAGCCATTTTGATACTCCTTGATCTCTATCAGGCGGCGGCGCTGTCGCCGTAAGCCGCAAACACGCGCGCCAGCTTGGCGGCCGGGGCCGTCGAAAGCTGCGCAATCTTGGTCGCAGGTGCGTTCAACAGACCCACCAGCTTCGCCCGGAGCTCGTCGAGCGACGGAAGTTCGGCAAGCGCCTTCACCCCGTTCACATCGAGAAGCGTGCCCGCCATCGAAGCACCGACGATTTCGAACTTGTCGGTGGTCTTCGCGAACTCGATTGCGATCTTTGCAGCCGCAACCGGATCGACGGACGTGGCAAGACCAACAGGGCCGACCAGAAGCTGGCCGATATCCTGATAGGGCGTGCCCTCCAAGGCAATGCGGGCAAGCCGGTTCTTCGTCACCTTGAACTGCGCACCAGCTCCGCGCATCCGCGTGCGCAGGTCGGAAACCTGCGCAACGGTAAGGCCATGGTTGCGGGTAATCACCACAACCTGGGTCTCACCCAGCGTCTTCGCGAGATTGGCGACCAGCTCTTTCTTCTGGTTCCGATCCATGCTCACTCCTTGCACTCGCTGCCCCCCCGGATTGAGAGGCAGCCATAGAGCCAAGGGGCCTGGATTTGCGCCGGGCCCATTGGCCCGCCCGAAAAGGATCGCCGCCAGCGAAGCCGAAGCCCCGCTGCAAATTCCCCCGGCCATCGCACGGCTGAAAGGGGCCAAAGCTGTTCCTCGTCTCATGCAGGCCCTGTCGGCTTAAACCCTTTCGGGCACCTGCAATCTCGGACGGCGCCACAGACCCGGGGGCCTGCAAGCGGAACGCGCGCCTATAGAGGATTCGCCCCGCAGGTCAAGATCGGCCGCGCGCGGCCATCATCGGGGGGCGCCTTTCCGTTCAGCTTTTCCCACTTTTCGCACTCGTGTCGTGCCCTCCGCAGTCGCCCCGGTTGCCGCAAGCCCATCCTCCCGGGCAG
Source organism: Sandaracinobacter sp. (assembly GCF_041909755.1). Classification (NCBI taxonomy): domain Bacteria; kingdom Pseudomonadati; phylum Pseudomonadota; class Alphaproteobacteria; order Sphingomonadales; family Sphingosinicellaceae; genus Sandaracinobacter; species Sandaracinobacter sp. Next base: position 5,538 of record NZ_JAYRCW010000033.1, on the reverse strand, counting down.
CGGCAGGCATACTACCGGCACATCCCGCCGTAGGACAGGCCGGGACGTCCGCCTCCCCAGGCCACTCCGCCCACCCGAAACGAAAAGAGGCCGGGGTTTCCCCCGGCCTCTTCGCGGTTCAATGTTGCCGGAAGGCTCAGGCGCCCAGCGCGGTCGCCGGATCCACCTTCACGCCCTTGCCCTGGGTGGAGCTGAGCGAGATCTTCTCGACATACTTGCCCTTGGCGCCCGACGGCTTGGCCTTCACCAGCGCATCCAGGAACGCGTCCAGGTTCGCCTTCAGATCTTCCTGCGCGAAGCTCGCCTTGCCGAGGCCGGCGTGGATGATGCCCGCCTTTTCGACGCGGAACTCGATCTGGCCGCCCTTGGCAGCCTTCACGGCTTCGCCGACGTTCATCGTCACGGTGCCCAGCTTCGGGTTCGGCATCAGGCCCTTGGGACCGAGAACCTTACCGAGGCGACCCACCAGACCCATCATGTCGGGCGTGGCGATGCAGCGGTCGAAATCGATGGTGCCGCCCTGCACGATTTCCAGCAGGTCTTCGGCGCCGACCACGTCGGCCCCGGCTTCACGGGCTTCATCGGCCTTCGGGCCACGGGCGAACACGCCCACGCGCACCGTCTTGCCGGTGCCCTTGGGCAGGGTCACCATGCCGCGCACCATCTGGTCCGCATGGCGGGGATCGACGTTCAGGTTCACGGCCACTTCGATCGTCTCATCGAACTTCGCGGTCGCGTTCGCCTTCACGAGGCCCAGCGCCTCGTCGACGGGATACAGCTTCAGCGGCTCGACGGTCGCGCCGAGAGCCTTGCTCTTCTTGGTCAGCTTGGCCATCGGATCAGCCCTCCACCACTTCAAGGCCCATCGCGCGGGCGGAACCCTCGATGGTCTTCATGGCCATCTCGATGTCGTTCGCGTTCAGGTCCTTCATCTTCGTCTCGGCGATCTCGCGGATCTGCGACTTCTTCACCTTGCCCGCGGGCGCGCCCTTGCCGGGCGTCGTCGCGCCGGACTTCAGGCCGGCCGCCTTCTTCAGAAGGAAGCTCGCCGGCGGCGTCTTGGTGATGAACGAGAAGCTGCGGTCCGCATAGACGGTGATCACCGTGGGGATCGGCATGCCGGGCTCGAGGCTGCCGGTGGCAGCGTTGAAGGCCTTGCAGAATTCCATGATGTTCACGCCGCGCTGACCCAGCGCAGGCCCGATCGGCGGGCTCGGGGTGGCCTTACCAGCTGCAACCTGCAGCTTGATATAGCCAGTGATCTTCTTTGCCATATCACTTGCTCCAAATCAGGGCCGGGTGGCGAACCACCCGTCCCTCCGGTTGTGCGGCCGTGTGGTGCAAACGGATCGGGGCGAACCCCTCACCTCCCACGATGTCATGCCTGTCCGACCGCGGCCCAAGCATCGTTCCCCTTCCGGGGGAATTACTTGGTCTTCTCGACCTGCTCGAAGTCCAGCTCCACCGGGGTCGCCCGGCCGAAGATGGACACGGAAACCTTCACGCGCGACTTCTCGTAGTCGATTTCCTCGACCAGACCCGAGAAGCTGGCGAACGGGCCATCCAGCACCTTCACCGAATCCCCGATCTCGAAGTTCGCCTTCTTCTTCGCCTTGGGCGCAGCCGCGTCGGCTTCGGCCTTGGTGTTCAGGATGCGCGCGGCCTCGGCCTCGGAAATCGGCTGAGGCTTGCCGGAAGATCCAAGGAATCCAGTCACCTTCGGCGTGTTCTTCACAAGGTGATAGACCTGATCGTTCATTTCCAGCTTGGCCAGCACATAGCCGGGGAAGAACTTCCGCTCGCTCTGCACCTTCTTGCCGCGGCGAACTTCCGTCACCTTTTCGGTGGGCACCTCGACCGCCTCGACCATGCCTTCCAGCCCCAGCCGGGCCGCGTCGGACACGATCTGGTCGCGGACCTTGTTCTCGAAGCCCGAATAGGCGTGAATGATGTACCAGCGCGACATGAGGATTACGCTCCCAGACCCAGGAAGAACTTGACCGCCCGGCCCAGCACCTGATCGACGCCAAGGAAGAAGACGGCGAGGATCGACGTCATGATGAGGACGAGGATGGTCGTGCGCACGACTTCAGGACGCGACGGCCAGACGACCTTCGACGTTTCCTGCCTCACCTGCCGGACAAACTCGCCCGGGCTCGTCTTCGCCATCCGATTCAACCTTCCATCCGCCGTCGGTTCAGGCCCGAAGCCTCCCGCCCCGCGCTTTCACCAACGACAACTCCCGGCAGACGCCCCTCTTCAGCGGGGCACCGGCCGGGCCAGAAATCTTACCCGCCCTCCAGCGACTTGGGGTTGTCAGCCGCCTCGTTCAAGACGTCTGTTCCCAAGGCGTTGGCAGGAGTGGAGGGACTCGAACCCCCGGCCCTCGGTTTTGGAGACCGATGCTCTACCAACTGAGCTACACTCCTGCGGAGCGCGGGAGCCGGGGCTATAAGGGAGTGGCCGGGGTGAGGCAAGAGCCAGATGCGGCGCGGCGCGCAATTCCCGGCAACATGCGGGAGTTTCGACCTAACTGACTGTAAAGACTGGAGCGGGTAGCGGGAATCGAACCCGCGTATTCAGCTTGGAAGGCTGCTGCACTACCATTGTGCTATACCCGCCCACTCGCCAGCGAGGCGCCCTTGCCCGGCAGAAAAGCCGCCGCAAGCGCGACTGCGCGCCCGCGCCGATGCGCGGAACCGGGCAAAGCCCGACCCCTTGCAAGGACTCCATCCTGCCCCTGGCAGAATGGTGGAGGGGGTTGGATTTGAACCAACGTAGGGAAAACCCGGCAGATTTACAGTCTGCTGCCATTGACCGCTCGGCCACCCCTCCGAACCCTTCGGTGCGGGAGGCGGGCAAATGGCGAATGGGCCCCGCCTTGTCAACACCGCAAAGGCGTGCGAGCCCTGCGCAAGGGGGAGAAATCGCGTGCGGAAACTGGCCTGGCTCTTCGGAATCCTCGCCGCCCTGGGGCTTGCGGCGGTCGTCGCCGTCCGCCTCAGCCCGGAACCCGGCGTCTGGGTCATCCGTCAGGTCTTCGATCGCGGCGATGCCGAACTCGCCGCCGCCTCGGCCGGGCATGTCCCGCCGGGCGTGATCGCGCACAGGGACCTGCTGTATGGCCCCGGGCCGGACGAGCGTTTCGATCTCTTCCTTCCGCCCGCCGGCACGCCGCGCAAGGCGCCGCTCGTCGTGTGGGTACATGGCGGCGGCTTCGTCGCGGGGGACAAGTCCAGCGTCGCCAACTGGCTGTCCGCGCTGGCGGGCCATGGCTATCCGGTGGTGTCCGTCGAATACCGGCGCGGCGCCAGCGGGGCCTATCCCCTGCCCGTCCGGCAGGTGAATGCCGCCATCGCCCATATCCGTGCCAATGCCGCCGCGCTGGGCATCGATCCCGGCGCCCTTGTGCTGGGCGGCGATTCGGCGGGCGCCCATATCGCCGCGCAGCTTGCGCTTTCCATCACCGACCCCGCCTATGCGCAAAAGCTGGGGATCGCCCCGGCCGTTCCCGCCCAGGATCTTCGCGGCATGCTGCTCACGTCGGGCATCTATGACCTGCCGGACCTTGGCGGCGGCGGCCTGATCGGGGCGTTCGTCCGCGCCGCCTTCCGGGGCTATACCGGCGAAACGAACCCGGCGCGGGTGAAGGGCGGGGAGTTGTTCTCTGTCATCGCTCATGTGGGCCCGGCGTTCCCGCCCAGCTTCATCACCGGCGGCAATGCGGACCCGTTGACGCCTCAGGGGCTGAAGCTGGCGGAGCGACTGGCAAGCCTTGGCGTGACGACCGACACCCTGTTCTTCCCGGCCGACCACCAGCCGCCGCTGGGCCATGAATATCAGCTGCGCCTGAACACCGAGGAAGGCCGCCTCGCGCTGGACCGGATGCTGGCCTTCCTGGCGGCGCTGGATCCCCCTCAGGCGAAAATCGCGACCGACTGACGGCCCCGCATCAGGGGCCGCCCCGCCTCGTCCCACATTGCCATGTCCTGCCCTGAATAGCCGTCGCCCACGCCATCGTCGCGCGAATGCAGCAGCAACCAGCCGGACCCGTCGGCCGCCGCCGGATCGAACAGGTCGAAGCTCCATGTCATGGTGCTGATCATCGCCGGGCCATCGAAGCGGGTGAAGCTTGCGGGTGGCAAGGCGTCGCCCATCGCCACCAGCGCCGCCTGCCCCGGCGTGACCGGTTCGTCATGCCGCACCCAGATCAGCAGATCGCCCTGATCCGCGCCGGAAAACGGGCGCAACGGGCCCGCCATCCGCTGATTGAGGTGGCCGGCAAAGGCCGGGCCCATGCCCTCTGGCCAGAGGCGCGGGCAATCCTGCGGCGCGCGCCAGACGGGCGGCGGCGGGGCAACTGCGGCAAAGCGGCTTTCCCGGGAGGCCCCGAACGCGAACAGCGCCCTCAACGCCACCGCCCCGCCGGACACCAGATCGCAGCTCATGTAGGTGACGGACTTGCCCTGCCGGATCAGCTGCGGCTTCAGCAGCACTTCGCCCGCCGCCGGCCCGATATAGGCGATCTGCCCGGACCGGAGCGGCGGCAGGCCCGGCACCGCCAGTTCGCAGGCCCTCAGCGCCAGCGCTGCCGAAAGGCCGCCATACAGGGTCCGTCCCTGCAGCCAGTCGTCTGTCGGCGTCGCCAGCCAGCCGTCGCCTTTTGCCGTCAGCCCCGTGATCACCGATTCAAAGCTTGCCATGGCCACTCCTTTGCCAGCAGCTCTCGTGCGGGCTTTCCTCCCGCGCCACCCATGGCTAGTGACAGGGCCGCCCGATCAGGGCCCGGAAGGCAGGAACATGGGACGACGACCGAACAAGCGCCACGGCACCGCCAACCGCACCGATCCGAACCGGCCGCGCCTCTATGGCCGGCACGCCGTCTATGCCGCGCTCGACAATCCCGCGCGCACGCTGAGGAAGCTGTTCGGCACGCACGAGGAGCTGGCAAAGATCGTGATTCCCGAAGGCCTGCAGGTCCAGTTCGGGGATGGCCATGATCTCGCCCGCCTCGTGCCGGCCGATGCGCCCCATCAGGGCCTTGTGCTTGAGGTGGAGCCGCTCGAATCGCCCTGGCTCGACGAAGTGCTGGAAAATCCGGATCCGATGGCCCCGCTCGTCATCCTCGATCAGGTGACGGATCCGCACAATGTGGGCGCCATCATCCGATCAGCGGCGGCCTTCGGCGCCCGCGCCATCATCACCCAGGATCGCCACAGCCCACCCGAATCCGGCGCGCTTGCCAGGGCGGCCTCCGGCGCGCTGGAGGCCCTGCCCTGGGTCCGCGTTGTCAACCTTGCCCGCGCGCTGGAGGAGATCGCGGAGGCCGGTTACTGGCGCATCGGCCTTGCGGGCGACGCGAAGGTCACGCTGGCGGAGGCGCTGACGCCGCAGCCGCAGGCCATCGTGCTGGGGGCCGAGGGCGAAGGCATGCGCCACAACACCCGCGAACATGTGGACGTGCTGGCGAAACTGCCCATCACCCGCGCCGTGGAAAGCCTGAACGTCTCCAACGCGGCTGCAATCGCGCTCTACGCC
>NZ_JAYRCW010000032.1:0-25770 GCF_041909755.1 Sandaracinobacter sp. | reverse complement strand
CGCCGGCGCCGCCCAGCGACTGGATGATGATGGCCGCCGCGCTGCCCATCGAGGTGACGCTGCTGCCCGACGCCAGCGAGAAATTGCTGATGGCGCCGCCGGCGCCGCCGGTGCCGCCCGAACCGTTGTTCCAGCCGGTGGCGCCCGTGCCGCCGGCGCCGCCGGTGGAAACGACGGAAATCACCGTGCCGCTGGCCGAAAGCGTTGCGCCGGAGGCGATTGTCGCCGTCCAGTCGCCGCCATAGCCCCCGGTCGCGCCGCTGCCGGCCGTGGTGTTGATGCCAAGAGAGCTGTCGCCCGAGCCGTCGCCGCCGGCACCGCCGGTGGTGGAGACCCCGATCGCCGCGCCGCTGGAGGAGATCGAACCGCCCGTCATTTCGATGGAGCTTGGATCGATACCCTGGCCCTGCCCGCCATCATTGCCCGAATGGAAGCTGTCGGCAGACTTGCCGCTGCATCCGGCCGCGCCCGTGATGCTGACGCTGACCGGATTCGGCCCCGCCGTGGACGATCCCGAACCGGCCGCAGGCGCAGGCGGCGGCGGGCTGCCGCTGCTGCACTCCGCTGCAAATGCCGGAGAGGCCAGCAGCATGGTCGCCAGCGCGGTGGCGCCAAGCAGCGAGGAGGTGGACTTGCGCCGGATAGCCGTTGCCCTGTTCATGATTTTACCCCTGTTTACAGTAGCATGATGTTCATTTGGCAAAGATCGGGCGACGCGCCGGAAGCCCTGTTCCGGCGTGGTGCTTTCAACCTTTGCGATGGGGCCGCATGTAGGGGTTCAGCCATCATGCGGTCTTTCCGCATTCCGGGTTTTCTTTTTTCATATTCCCGGAAACGCCGCGCGCTTGAGCGTTTCGCCGCTTCCGGGTTAGCGTTGCGACGCATGAGCAATAATGGCGAAGACTTTTCGGCTTTTCCCCAACAGCCGCTGATGCCGGAAATCCGGCGTGCGGCGGCCAGCAGCACATGGGAAGTGGCGCATCATCATCAGGAGCTGGAATTCAACCTGATCATCGCGGGCAAGGGCGCCTACTTCCTGGAAGACCGCCATTATGATCTGATGCCGGGCACGCTGGTGTGGCTGCTGCCCGGCCAGCGCCACCGGCTGCTGCGCTCGCCGGATCTCGACATGTGGGTCGGCTCGCTCGACGCCACGCACTATGCGCCGGCGCTTCTGGAAGAGGTGGCCCGCCACCCGATCAAGCGGCTTGCGGCGGAGGATGCCGTTGCATTGGACCAGCTCTATTCGCATCTCAGCCAGGATGCGGACGCCCCCGACGTGCATGCAGCGGGCCTGCGCTATGCCGTGATGAGCACCATGCATGCCGCCCGCACCAGCGCCGGGCCGCCACCGCCGCTGCTGCACCCGGCGGTGGCACAGGCGCTGGCGATGCTGAGGGCCAGCGACGAGATTCCGAACATGGCGGCGCTGGCGAAGCGCTGCGGCGTGTCTGCCAGTTACCTGGGGGATCTGCTGACCGCGCAGACGGGGCGCGGCTTCGTGGAATGGCGCAACATCGCCCGGCTGGAACGGTTCCAGAACCATTATCCGGAATCGGAAGACCTGCTGACGGCGGCACTGGCGGCGGGTTTCGGCAGCTACACGCAGTTCCACCGCGTCTTCCTGGAAACCACCGGCACCACGCCCGGAAACTGGGCCCGCAAGGGGAACGACGGCGGCCCGATCCGGCTGCCTCGCATGAGCCACGCGAGAGACGAACTCAGCCCTGGCAGCCAGCGCCTGCTCTGGTCCAACCTTGGCGCCGTGCAGTTTTCGGCAGGCGGTCAATGGCTGGCGCTCTGATGCGGGGCGGCGTCAGGGCGGCTGAGGCCGGCGGGCCGGGCGCGGCCATCCCCAGCGGTTTCAGCAACCCGCAAATGTTGCGCCCGCTGCTGCCCGCCATGGCAGCCGAACTCAGCCTCGCCTTTCCGGATCATGCGCCCCGCATCGCCGAAGTTCTGGCGCGCGTGGATATCCTGCAGCAATATGAAGCAACGCTTGGGTACATGGGCGCGGATGTGCGGGACATGTCCAGCCTCGCGGCGGTGGCACTCGCCGCGCAATCCCTGCTTTCCAACTGGGGCAAGATCCCCGACGGGCCGGAAATTGCCCGCCTTATCGCCCTGGTGCGGCAGCGTGCGGCACAGCCCTGCGCCGCCGTTGATCCGGCGAAGCGGCCAGAGGTTGCGGCCGGGCTCGTGGTTCAGACCATGGTGCTGCGCAACGCCTGGAGCGGCGCGGGCGGATCGCGCAACGATGCGGTCGCCACCCGGCTTTCCGATGATGCGCATGCGGCCGCGCGGGCATCGCTGGGCATCGATTTGCGGGCCACACCGCTATATGGGCCGCGCAGCCCGCTGAATCCGGCCTGATATCGGCGGTTTTTCCGGAATTCCGACAAGAAATCGCCCGAAAGCCGGGAAGAGAGGCAGGGCCGCCTGCGGCTAGAAGAGCGCCGGATATGGCGGCCCCTGCCGCCTTTCGATCGAAAGTCGGGTGGATAAAGATGCCGGATATCCAGAAGGCGCGATTCCTGAGGGACGAAGCGTCGCAGATTCTTGCGCTCAGGGATGCGCTTTGCACCGCTCATGGTCCCGCGATTTCCGCGGCGTTCGATATGGTTGCCCGCACCCGCGGCCTGGCGCAGATCGCCCGTGATTCGAACATGGATCCGGATGATCTGCTTCGGGCATTCGCCGATCCGGTCCGGCCAGACACCGCGCTCCTTCAGGAAGTGGTGAGCGCGCTGATGCGGGCCCAGGGCAGACACGCCCGTGCCGCCGCGCGCGCTCAGACTGCCGTTCACGCTGTCGTATCAGATGGCAGACGGGGTGGTGACTGACCAGCGGGCGCACCACCGGTCACCCTTGCCTCGCCATTCGTCGACCAGCCCATGGGGCCACTGGCGACATTTGCCTGCGGCAAGGATCTGCGCTTTGCCAGTGACTGGGGAGGAGACCGGCAAAATCAGGGATCACTGGACTCGATCTATCCTTCTCCCCGGATTTCTGTGTTGTGTCCCCAGAATTTGATTTGCTTTGAGAACTGTTTGGTGCGGTCGAGAGGCATAAAAACCCTTCTCATACAACCACATAGCGACCGCTAAGGCGCTGTTCGGACTCAGTTTCGTCCTCATGGCGCGTCATGCTGGGTCAGGGCAGCGCAGAGGAAAAGGTGGAATGGAAGGTGGAAAGATTAGGCGGCGGTTGCATGCATTCTCACGAGGTGGGCTTCAATCGGAGATGTCCTTTTGAAAAGAACCCAGTCGTGACGATTCATCCCATACCGCCGTTCGAAGCCCTTTGAATATCTTCTCTTTTATACTTACGCTGCAATTTTCTCATCAGTCAATCGTAACACACATTCTTAGTATGGCCAGTTGCCATATCCACAGCGTTTGAGAGCAACATAGTGAGGGCGGTTTGTGAGGTTTAAAACTAATGAAGTAGCAGCAGTGATGAATTGCCCTTTGGTATTCACTACCACGTCACCCATTTTCTCGGATGTGTAGTCGTGCGCTTTATGGTGTAGCAGCTTGCATCTATCAACCACACTTGGTGTATCAAAGCTTGTGTGCATATCATGTGCAAAGTCATTCCGTATTCTACGTAGCAACATGAGGTCGCTGTATTCATTCTCGGAAATTAAACCCAGTGTATAGCAGGCAGAAATCCGAGAGCTGAATGAGCCGAGCGGTGCATTGCCGGATGTGACCAATTCCCTCGCCTGGGGTGTGTCGAGCATAAAAGCGAGCAGGACGTCCTTGAGCTGCTCTTCCATGTAGCCTGTGGAGATGAGAACAGCGCCACGGTCACTCTCCGCGCGCAGGAGTTCGAGGTAGGGAAAGAACTTGGCAAGATGAGGGTGATCGTCACGAGGCATGCAAACAGCTTCGGAGGCATTCGCCTCCAAATCAAGCCATTCGGGAAGGTGGAATACAATGTGGAATGAGGTTGCTAGCAGGGCGCATAAAATCTAAGTGCCTCAGGCACTTAGATTGGGTTCTGGTGCGGTCGAGAAGACTCGAACTTCCACGGCCTTTCGGCCACAGCGACCTCAACGCTGCGCGTCTACCAGTTCCGCCACGACCGCACGCCGATGCCTGAAGCGGGGTGCCCCGCTGACTGGTGAGCGCGCGCCCTAGCAGGCGCGCTCCATCGGTTCAAGCGGTCTTTCGCAGGAAAACAGTGCCCGCCGAATAGCCTGCCCCGAACGAGCAGATGAGGCCGGTATCGCCTGCCGCCAGATCGTCGCTGTTCAGGTGAAAGGCGATGATCGAGCCGGCGGACGAGGTGTTGGCGTAGGTGTCCAGCACGGTGGGGCTTTCATCCGGGCTCGCTTCATGGCCCAGCACCTTCGACGAGATCAGCCGGTTCATGTTGGCGTTCGCCTGGTGCAGCCACATGCGGCGCAGGCTGCCGGCCTCCAGACCCAGATCGGCCATGTGGGCGACGATCATGTCCGAGACCATCGGCACCACTTCCTTGAACACCTTGCGGCCTTCCTGGCGGAACAGCTTGTCGGGCTGGCCGATGCCTTCCGGCGCGGCCCGGTTCAGGAAACCGAAGTTGTTGCGGATGTTGTTGGAAAATTCGGTTTTCAGGCGGGTGCCGAGGATCTCCCAGTGGGCAGCTGGCGCGATGTCGCGGGATTCGACGAGGATGGCCGTCGCCACGTCGCCGAAGATGAAGTGGCTGTCGCGGTCCTGCCAGTTGAGGTGGCCGGAGCAGATTTCAGGGTTCACCACCAACACGCTTTTCGCATGGCCGGCGCGGATGAAATCGGCCGCCGTCTGGATGCCGAAGGTGGCGCTGGAACAGGCGACGTTCATGTCGAAGGCGAAGCCCTCGATCCCCAGCGCCGCCTGCACCTCGATCGCAATCGCCGGATAGGCGCGTTGCAGGTTGGAGCAGGCGCACAGCACGGCATCCACGTCCGCCGCGTCGCGGCCGGCGCGGGCGAGCGCCTGTGTCGCTGCCTTCACCGCGATTTCGGCCAGCACCGAAAGCTCCGTGTCGGGGCGTTCCGGGATGCGCGGGCACATGATCGCGGGATCGAGGATGGGGGCCTTCGACAGCACGTAGCGGGCCTTGATGCCGCTGGCCTTCTCGATGAACTCGACGGAGCTGGGGGAAAGCGGCTGCACCTCGCCGGCCTCGATCGCGGCGGCGTTGCCGGCGTTGAAGCGCGCGACATAGGCGTTGAAGCTTTCGACCAGCTCTTCATTGGAAATGCTGTCGGCCGGGGTGAACAGGCCGGTGGCCGAGATGACGGGGATGGGGGTGCTCATTGCTTCTCCCGAAGGGCGCGGGCTTCTAGACGGCCACTGGCGCTGCGATCGCAGGATGCGGATCATAGCCGGTCAGCCGCACATGCTCCAGACGATAGTCGAACAGGCTGGGTGCGGGGGCCAGCGACAGGGTGGGGAAGGGGCGCGGGTCGCGCGCGAGCATGGTTTCCACCAGATGCGAATGGTTGAGATAGAGATGCACATCCGCGCCCATCCACACGATCTCGCCGGGCGCATATCCGCACTGATCGGCCAGCATGCGGACGAGGAGGGCGGCTTCGAAGATGTTGAACGGGAAGCCAAGGCCGAGATCGCAGCTGCGCTGATAGAGGATGCCGGACAGGCGATCGGGGCCGTCCGACCGGGGCTCCACGAAATACTGGTAGGTCATGTGGCAGGGCGGCAGCGCCATCTGCCCCAGCTCCGCGACATTCCATCCGGTGAAGATGTGGCGGCGGCTGGCGGGGTTCTGTTTCAGGCTGTGGAGCAGCGCCTCGATCTGGTCGTGCGTGTGGCCGTCCGGCCCCAGCCAGCGGCGCCACTGCTTGCCATAGACGGGGCCGAGTTCGCCCCATTCGGCGGCGAAGGCCTCGTCAGAGAGGATGCGCGCTTCGAATTCGTCGCGCGTGAGCGTTTCGCCGGTGGCGGTCCGGTGGCGTTCCATGGGCCAGTCCGTCCAGATGTGGACGCCCTGTTCCACCAGCGGCTTGATGTTCGTCTGCCCGTCGAGGAACCAGACCAGCTCCTTTACCGCCGATTTCCAGAACACGCGCTTGGTGGTGAGCAATGGCACGCTGCCATCCGACAGGTCGAACCTGAGGAGCGCGCCGAACAGGGCGCGGGTGCCGACCCCGGTGCGGTCCCGCCGCTCGCTGCCCTTTGTCCACACCTGCCGCATGAGATCGAGGACGGTGGATTCCGGGTGCGGGGATGTCATGCCATCGGCTGCTAGCGCAATGCGGAGGGCGGGGAAAGAAGCATGGTAAACCGGTGACGTCCGGGCTTGCCACAAGGCCTTGCTGTGCTAGCTAACCGGTTAGGGGGTCGGCCAAATTTTTGCCCTGGGGGCGTTGGCCGTTGGTTGAGTTTGTACCTGTGCTGGCCATTCTGGCCGTGCTGACGCGAGAGCTTTTGTGGCTGTCGGCTTCGGGGATCTTCCTTTCCAGCCTGGATGACATGGCGGTGGATGCGCTGTGGCTGGGCCGCTTTGCCTTTCGCAGGCCAGCGCCCCTGCCGCCCGCCCCCGCCGAGCCGGGGCGATTCGCGCTGATCGTGCCCGCATGGGACGAATCGGCGGTGATCGGCGCGATGCTGGCCCGGCTGTGCGGCACCATATCCGACGACCGGATGCGGGTGTTCGTGGGCGTCTATGCCAACGATCCCGCGACGCTCGCGGCTGTGGAGGCAGTGGCTGACCCCCGGGTGCGGGCAGTGCCGACGGGCACGCCGGGGCCGACGACGAAGGCCGATTGCCTGAACCATCTGTGGCGCGGCGTGCTGAAGCAGGAAGCGGCGACCGGCGAGCGTTTCAAGGCGGTGGTGCTGCACGACGCGGAGGATGTCGTCGATCCTGCCAGCCTCGATCTCTATGACCGCTGGATCCCCGCGCTGGCGATGGTGCAGGTGCCGGTGCTGCCGATCCAGGACCCGGCGACGCGCTGGGTTTCGGGCCATTATTGCGACGAGTTCGCGCAGGCCCATGCCAAGGACATGCAGGTGCGCGGCCTGCTGGGCGCGCCGGTGCCGTCTGCGGGCGTCGGCACCGCGATCGACCGCGATGTGCTGGCGCGGCTGGCCGGGCCGGGCAATGCGCCGTTCGATGCCGCCAGCCTGACCGAGGATTATGAGATGGGCCACCGCGTCCATGCACTGGGGCTGCAGGCGCGGATGGTGCGCGCGCATGCGGACGGGCGACTGGTGGCGACGCGGGCCTATTTCCCTTCGACCATCGAAACCGCCGTTCGGCAGAAGAGCCGCTGGCTGGCGGGCATCGCGCTGTCCGGCTGGGACCGGCTGGGATGGTCCGGCGGGCTTGCGACCCGCTGGATGCTGCTGCGCGACCGCAAGGGGATGTTCACTGCGGCTGTCGCCATGCTGGGCTATGTGGCGGCGATCCTGCTGCTGGCGCAACTGGCGCTGAGGGCCTGGGTTTCGGCGCGGACGGGCGCGCCGCTGCCGCCGTTGCTGGGGCCTGCGGATTCGGCGCTGCCGGGCTTCCTGGCGCTGAACGCCGGGCTGCTGATGTGGCGGCTGGGCCTGCGCGCGGGCTTCACCGGCCGCGCCTATGGCTGGCGCGAGGGGCTTTGGGCGATTCCGCGGGCGCTGATGGCGAATGCGATCAACTTCCTGGCCGCGCTGCGGGCGATGGAGCGCTATCGCGCCGCGCTGGACAGCGGGGGCGCGCCCGCCTGGGGCAAGACGGATCACAGGTTCCCGGATGCGGATGTGGAGGTTGCGCGTGGCTGAGGCGGTTTCATCGGGTCGGGCGCTGCGCAGCTATCAGCTGATCCTTGTGCTGGCGTTCGGCTGGGCGCTGGGCCGGATGCCGCACTGGCTGGAGGCGGAGACGGCGGAAGCCACGGCGCTGGCGGCGGCGCTGTCGCCTGTCGGCCCGGCCGCCGCGATGCCGCCCGACGCGGAGATGGTGCGGGCTTCGGCCGAGATTGCCGCGCGCGTGGCGGCCGAGGTGGCGGATGCGACCGTTGCGCGCCTGCTGGCGGCCGGCTGGGCCCCGGCGGGCGCTGACGGCGGTTCGCAGCGGATCGTGCTGGAAGCCCCCCGCGCGCTGCCGCCGCAGCAGACGACGGTGCGGGTGGTGGCCGAGGCGCCGGCGGGTGGCTGGTATGGCTTCAGCCTGCCGCCGGGGCAGGCTGCCGCTGCGCCGATCCAAGATCCGGCGCCGGGGCCATCGGCCGCACCTGCCGCACCACCCACCACGCCGCCAAAGGCTCATGCGGCTGCGACAGCGGGTTATGATGCGATCCGTGCCGGAAACCTGCGGCAGGGCGTGGCGCTGCTGAAGGCCGCGTCGGCCATGGCGCCCGACACGCCGGAGGCGGCGCAATGGCAGGCGGATGTGCGGCAGCTGACCCGGCGCTGGTCGGGGGGCGGCTATGGGTTGACGCGCGTGGGGGCGGGTGGCGGCGATGCGCTGGCGGCTTCGCCGGTGCTGGGGGCCGGGCAGGCGGGCGTTGCGCTGGGCTATCGGCTGAACCCGTTGGGGAAGCAGCGGGTTTCGGTGATCGGGCGGATTTCGGCAGCCGCCGCGCCGCAGGGCGGACTGGACGGTGAGACGAGCGAGGCGGCGATCGGGCTGAGGTGGGAGCCTTCGCGCAAAGTGCCCGTCGCGCTGGATGTGGAGCGGCGGATCGCATTGGGCCATTATGCCCGCAATGCCTGGGCGGCGCGCCTGTCTGGCGGGGCGCAGAAGGAAACGCGGGTGCGCGGCGCGCGGCTGAAGCTGGAGGCCTATGGCGAGGGCGGGGTGGTGGAGGGCTTCACCAGCCTGCCCGATCTCTATGCGGGCGGGCAGGGGCGCGGCGCCGTGCCGCTGATCACGCTGGGGCAGACGCGGATCGACGCGGGCGCCGGCGTGTGGGGCGGCTGGCAGCGCAATTATGGCGTCGCGGCGTCGCGCCTGGACATCGGGCCGTCGGGCCGGGTGCGGGTGGGGCCATGGCCCTTCTATGCGCAGGTGGATTGGCGCGCGAAGCTGGCCGGGAATGCGGTGCCCGGATCGGGGCCGGTGCTGACGGTGGCGGGGGAGTTCTGAGCGGGTTCAGACCTGCTTGCCGGAGCCGACGGAGAAGCGCCCCGCATGCTTGCCGCGCGCGTCGGCATAGTGGCTGCGCATGACGGCGAGATCGGCTTCATAATCGCCGCTGGGCCAGATCTCCCCGGAAATGCGGACGGTGCGGGTGCCATAGTCCATCACCGCAAAGACGATGGGCACGCCCGCCAGCCGGGCGATGTGATAGAAGCCGGATTTCCATTCGCCCACCGCCGCGCGCGTGCCTTCGGGCGCGATCGCCATCTGGAGATGGTCGCTCGCCTCGAAGGCGTCGACGGTGGCGCGCACCAGATCCTTCCCGCCTGAGCGGTCGATCGGATAGAGCCCGGACAGCCGGACGAGCCAGCCATAGGGGAAGCGGGCGAGGCTGGCCTTGCCCATCCAGCGCAGGCGCACGCGATAGATGCCGGCGGCCGCCACCATCCACAGCCCGTCCCAGTTGGAGGTGTGGGGGGCAGCGAGGATGACGGCCTTGTCGTGGTGCGGATAGGCGCCCGCGACCTTCCAGCCGACGATCGCGAAGAGCGCCTGCGAGGCCCAGCGATAGAGTTCCGGCCCGATGCCGCGGAAGGCATGGGGATCGGCCCGGCCGAGGTCGTAGCGGATGTGCGTGCCGGGCGGCGGGGTATCGGTCACGCCTGGTCCGCGTCCTGCGCGTCGCCGGCGCCCTGCGCTTCGGCGCTGCGGTTGTCGTTGGCGATGCGGCGGCGTTCCGTCAGCAGCGCCAGCACTTCACGCGTGAACAGCTCGGCCATCAGCTGGTTGAGGATGCCGATGCCGCGTTCGGCCATGTCCACGGCCTCCAGCTCGCCCACATGCGGTGCGACGTTGGCGAAGAATTCCTTCAGCTCGATGTCGGCCAGTTCGTGCATCACGGCGGCGACACGGCCCATGTCGGTTCCGGCATAGCCGCGCTCCCGCGTGAAGCCGACCTTTGCGGCATCGATCAGCAGGCGCAGAATGCGCTGGTCGCGCGGGGATATGGTGCCGTCCGCCGAGGGGGCGATCACGCCCGCCGCGATCGAATCCGCGAGATGATCCGGGTCTGCCCCGTTGGCCAGCGCGAACGCCACGGCATCCAGCCGTTCGCCTTCGGCATCGAGCCGGGCGCGCAGCAGATGATCGATTTCCGGCAGCATCTGCGGCTCCAGCCAGCCGGGCTGATCGCCTGCGAACAGCGAGCGGATGACGGACAGCGGCAGAAAGCGCTCGTCCTTCAGGCGGCGGATCGTCAGCAGACGGGCCAGATGCTCGTCGGAGTAGGTGGCGCTGTTGCGGTGCGTGCGGTCAGGTTCGGGAAGGAGCCCCTCCCGGATATAGAAACGGATCGTCTCCCGCGAGACGCCGCTTGCTCTTTCCAGTTCGCGCATGCGCATGATTGCCGCCCTATCAGGGGTTTGGCCGGCCCGCCACATTTTCCGGCAGCGGCAGGGTGGACCAGCTCCAGACGTTGAACAGGGTGATGGCCGCCACCAGCAGCAACAGGATCGCGCGCAGCCGGTTGCGCCGCCACATCCACAGCCCGCCCAGCGCCAGCGCGAAGGCGCCCAGCATGGCGAGGCCATAGAAAAGGCCCGTCACAGCCCGGCCAGCGTCTGTTCGACGGCCTGCCCCCAGGCCTTGCGACGGATTGCGCGGGCCTCGGCCGGGATGGCGGGTTCGAAGCGGCGGTCCGCATGGACCATCGCCGCTTCTGCATCCGCGAGCGCCGGGAACAGGCCCGCGCCGACGCCCGCGAGCATGGCGGCGCCGAGGCCTGTCGTCTCGATGCTGCGCGGGCGTTCCACCGGCAGGCCGGTCGCATCCGCCAGATCCTGGCACAGCCATTCGTTGGCGACCATGCCGCCATCGACGCGCAGGCTGCTGGGGCTGACGCCGTCTGCCGCGAAGGCGTCGATCAGGTCCGCCGTCTGCTGGCCCATCGCTTCCAGCGTGGCGCGCACGATGTGGGCGCGGGTGGTGCCCGCCGTGAGGCCGGTGAGCAGGCCGCGCGCCAGCGGCTGCCAGTGCGGCGCGCCAAGCCCCGCGAAAGCCGGCACAAAGCTGACCCCGCCGCTGTCCGGCACGGAGGCCGCCAACGTTGCCGATTCCGCGACGGTGTCGAGGATGCCGAGGCCGTCGCGCAGCCATTTGACGGCATTGCCGCCCACGAAGATCGAGCCTTCCAGCGCATAGGCGCGGGGGCTGGAGGAGAGGAAGGTGGCAAGCAGCCGGTTGCCGCTGGCGGGCGGGTGGGCGCCGGCGTTCGCCAGCATGAAGATGCCCGTGCCATAGGTGCATTTCGCCATGCCGGGCAGGGAGCAGCCTTGGCCGATGGTGGCGGCCTGCTGATCCCCCGCAAGCCCTGCGATCATCAGCGGGCGGCCATAGAGGCGGGTTTCCGCGAGCAGCCCCGCCGTCGGGCAGATGGCGGGCAGCGCGGCGGCCGGTATGCCCAGCAGGTCGATCATCTCTGGCGACCAGTGCGCCGTGGAGAGATCCATCAGCAGCGTGCGGGACGCGTTGGTCGCGTCTGTCAGATGCTGGCCGGACAGCTTGAACAGCAGCCAGCTTTCGACGGTGCCGATGGCGAGATCGCCGCTGTCGGCTGCGGCCTTCACCTGCGGCCAGTTCTCCAGCGCCCAGCGGATCTTGCTGCCGGAAAAATAGGGGTCGAGCAGCAGCCCGGTGGTTGCCTGCACCCGCGCTTCATGCCCGGCTTCGCGCAGGGCGGCGCAGAGGCCCGCCGTCCGCCGGTCCTGCCAGACGATGGCCGGGGAGAGCGGCTCTCCGCTGCGTCTGCTCCAGAACACGACCGTCTCGCGCTGATTGGTGAGGCCGATGGCGCGCACCCGGTCGCCCGCCTTCGCCATCACTTCGCGGATGGCCCGGTCGGTGAGCCGCCAGGTCTCCGCGGCGTCATGCTCCACATGGCCGGGCGCCGGATAGTGCTGCGTCAGGTCGTGTTGCGCGACGGCAACGATCCGCCCCGTCAGGTCGAAGGCGAGGGCGCGCGTGGATGTGGTGCCGCTGTCGACGGCGAGGATCAACTCTCCCATGGCTGCCATTGCTGGCGGGTTGCGGGGCGCGAGACAAGCCCCGACGATGCGGCGGGACAGGTGAATATGGGCGGGGAGAGGAACATGCGCTTCGAAGGACGGGTGGTGCTGGTGACGGGCGCGGCTTCGGGCATCGGCCGGGCGGCCGCGCTGGGGTTTGCGGCCGAAGGCGCGACGGTGCTGGCGGCCGACTGGTCGGAGGCCGTTTCGGCCACGGTGGAGGCGGTGCGGGCGTCCGGTGGCGCTGCGCAGGCGCTGGTGGGGGATGCCGGCGACGAGGCGTTCGTGAAGGCCGCCGTGGACAGGGCGGCGGCCGACCATGGGCGGCTGGACGCCCTGTTCGCCAATGCCGGGATTTCGGGCGGGCTGACCCCTCTGGCGGAGCTGTCCGTCGATGAATGGGAAAAGGTGCTGCGGGTGAACCTGATCGGGGTTTTCCTGGCGATCCGCGAGGGCAGCCGGGTGATGATCCCCCAAGGCAAGGGCGCGATCGTGTCCACCGCCAGCGTGGCAGGGATCCGGTCGGGCGCGGGCGGGATCCCCTATTCCGCGTCGAAGGCGGGCGTGATCAACCTGACGCAGACAGCGGCGAACTGGCTGGGCGGAACCGGCGTTCGCGTGAACTGCATCTGCCCCGGCCTGACGGAGACTGGGATGACGGCGCCCATGTTCGACGGCGCGCGGGCGCGGGGGCGGGAAGACCGGATCGGCCAGCTGAATCCGCTGAAGCGCTATGCGACGCCGGACGAGCAGGCGGCGGTTGCGATCTTCCTCGCGTCGGACGCGGCGAGCTATGTGAACGGGCAGGCGATTGCGGTGGATGGCGGCCTGTCCTCGAGCCACCCGACCGCGCCCGGCAAGTTCGTGTAGGGCTTGCCATGGGCGGCAGGCGGCGCTAGCCCGCCCGCATCGGTGAAGGTGCCGCGGCGTGAGCCGGGGTGAAAAGGGAAGCCGGTGCGGGGAGCAATCCTCCACTCCGGCGCTGTACCCGCAACTGTAACCGGGATGGCGCGAAGCCATATGCCACTGCCCCGGGACCGAAAGGTCCGCCACGGGCGGGAAGGCGCTTCGAGCCGATATCCCGGAAGCCAGGAGACCTGCCTTCATCGGTCGTCCAGTCCTGCCGGCGGGAATACCGGTGCGACCGAGACGAAGGCGCCGCCATTTCAACGGTGGGCCTTCTTCCCTCGAACGGGCGACATCTGTCGAACCGCTCGAAGGGATTGAAATGCTGAAATATCTTGCTGTTCTCGCCACGATTCCGGCTGCTGCCGCTCCGGCGCTGGCCGACGCGCCCGACACGATTCTGGTCTCTGCCCGCGTGCCGGTGACGGCGGCCGAACTGGGCGGCAGCGTGACCGTGCTGACGGGGGCAGAACTGGAGCGGCTGCAGGCGCCCCTTCTCATCGATGTGCTGAAACTCCAGCCGGGCGTTACCTTCAGCCGCAACGGCGGCCCCGGCGGATTCACCGCCGTGCGCCTGCGCGGCGCAGAGGGCGAGCAGACGACGCTGGTGATCGACGGCGTGAAGGTGGCCGACACGGCTAGCCCCGGCGGCGGAGCGGATTTCGCCAATCTGACGACCGCCGATGTGGGCCGGGTGGAGATCCTGCGCGGGCCGCAGAGCCTGGCCTGGGGAAGCCAGGCGATCGGCGGGGTGATCGCGGTGGAAACGGCTGCGCCCGGAGACGAACCCGCCGCCGACGCCCGGGTGGAGGCAGGCTCCCGCAACAGCTGGCTGGCGCGGGCGGATGCGTCGGGCAAGCTGGGGCCGGCGGCGCTGTCGGGCGGGCTGAACTGGCAGCGGACGGATGGGATTTCGGCGGCCTCCGAAGCGCGCGGCGCGACCGAACGCGACGACTTCGAGACCTATGGTGCGAATGTGCGGGCCGATGTGGAGATCGTGCCCGGCCTGACCGCGGACCTTCGCGGCCGGTTCCAGCACGCCGATGTCGGGCTGGATGGCTTCCCGCCGCCGACCTTCGAACTGGCGGACACCGAAGACCGGCAACGCACGCGCGAGCTTTCGGGCGTGGCCGGGCTCACCTATCGCGGCGACGGCTTCCAGGTGCGCGGGGGGTGGCAGATTTCCGACATCGACCGGCGCAGCTATACGCCGGGCGCGACGCCGGAAACGACCTTCACATCAGACGGGCGGCTGGAGCGGCTGGACCTGCGCGGGGACTGGCGCGCGGCAACCTGGCTGACGCTGGCGGGCGGCGCCGAGCGCGAGATCAGCCGGATCACGACGGAAGACCAATGGTCGGCCGCGCCGTTCGAGGCGCGGTCCCGGTTGCAGGGGCTGTGGGGGCAGGCGTTGCTGGCCCCTGCCGAGGGGCTGAACCTTCAGGCCGGGGTGCGCCACGACGATCACAGCCGGTTCGGTGGAGCGACCACCTTTGCCGTCAGCGGCTCCTATCAGCTGACCGAGCCGCTGCGCCTGAAGGCGAGCTGGGGCGAGGGCTTCAAGGCGCCGACGCTCTATCAGCTGTTCTCCGACTATGGGAACGAGGCGCTGAAGCCGGAAACGGCGCAGGGCTGGGATGCAGGCGCGGAACTGAGCCTGCTGGACGGGGCCTTCACCGCATCGGCCAGCT
Organism: Sandaracinobacter sp.; assembly: GCF_041909755.1. NCBI lineage: Bacteria > Pseudomonadati > Pseudomonadota > Alphaproteobacteria > Sphingomonadales > Sphingosinicellaceae > Sandaracinobacter > Sandaracinobacter sp. The sequence continues at coordinate 11,054 of NZ_JAYRCW010000032.1, read as the reverse complement.
GGTTCCAGCGGGTGACGCGCAACCAGATCGACTTCATCTCCTGCTGGGGCGTGAGCGATCCGATCTGCGCAAACCGGCCGTGGGGCACCTATGACAATGTGGCCCGCACACGTGCGAAGGGCGTGGAACTGGGGCTGGGGCTGAAGCCGGTGCAGGGCTTCTCGCTGGGCGTGCAGACCAGCTGGATCGATGCCCGCAACCGCACCGAAGGCTCTGCAAACGAGGGCAACCGGCTGGCCCGGCGGCCGGCGCAGACGCTGTCGCTGGTGACGGATTATGAGGCGTCCGCCGGCTGGTCCTTCGGGGCGACGCTGGCGCAGGTCTCGTCGAGCTTCGACGATGCCGCCAACACCCGCCGCATCCCCGGCTATCTGACGGCCGACATCCGCGCCGGCATCCGCTTCGCGGAGCGGTTCGAACTGTATGGCCGCATCACCAACTTGTTCGACGAGCGGTACGAGACGGCGAGTTTCTATGGCGCGCCCGGGCGGCAGGCCTTCGTGGGGGTTCGTGCGAGGCTTTAGGGCCTTCGCCGCGCTGATCGCGCTGTGGGCGGGTGCGGCAGACGCCCGCCCGCAGCGCATCGTCAGCATGAACCCCTGCGTGGATGCCGTGCTGCTGGCGGTGGCCGATCCGGGCCAGATCGCGGCGATCAGCCACTGGTCCCACGATCCGGCTGGCAGTTCCGCGCCGGTGGATCTGGCGCGGCGCTTCCCGGCGCATGGGGGCACCGCCGAAGAGGTGATCCTGAAGCGGCCGGACCTGCTGTTCATCACCCCCTATACGCCGATGGCGACGCGCGAGGCGTTCCGGCGGCTGGGGTTCAACATGGTGTCGGTGGGGGTGCCGGCCACGATCGCGGACTCTCTGGCACAGGTGCGGCAGATCGCGGTCGCGGCCGGGCAAGGCGCGCGCGGCGAGGCGCTGGTGCGGCGGATCGAAGGGGCGCTCGCGGCGGCGCATCGGGCATCGCCCCGCCCGGCGCTGATGCGCATGGCGTCCGGGCTGGTGCCGGGGCCGGGCAGCCTTTCGGAGGCCCTGATGGCGAACAGCGGGCTCGCCAGCGCTGCGGGGGATTATGGCTTTGCCCATGCCGGCGTGTTGGCGCTGGAGCCGCTGGCGCTGAAGCCTCCGCCGCTGCTGATCACCGACCGGCCGGACGCAGTGCCGCAGGTGCTGCGGCGGCTGCGGGTGCCGGTAGAGGCTTTCGACCGGCAGCTGCTGAACTGCGGCGGGCCCAGCCTGATCCCGGCGGCGAAGCGGCTGGCCGCGATCCGGGATGCGCGGCCTTGAAACGCCCGGCTCTTCTGGCGCTGCTGGCGGCGGGCGTGGGCGTGGCGTTCCTGCTGAGCCTTATGGCAGGGAAGGCGTGGATCGCGCCCTGGGGGCTGATTGCGGGCACGCCCGAAGCGCTTGTGATGGCCGAACTGAGGCTGCCGCGCGCGCTTCTGGGATTGCTGATCGGGGCGATGCTGGGGGCCTCCGGCGCGGTGCTGCAGGGCTATCTGCGCAATCCGCTGGCTGATGCCAGCGTGCTGGGGGTTTCCGCCAATGCGGCGCTGGGGGCGGTGCTGGCGCTGTTCCTGGGGCTGGCGGGCACGCCGCTGCTGGTGGCGGCGTTCGGCATGGGCGGCGCGATGGCCGCCATGGCGCTGCTCGCGCTGCTGGCGGGGCGGTCCGCCAGCGCCACCGGCTTCGTGCTGGCGGGGGTGGTGCTGTCGAGCCTTGCGGGCGCGCTCACGGCGCTGCTGATCAGCCTGGCGCCCAATCCCTTCGCGCTGGAGGAAATCGTGACCTGGCTGATGGGGGCGCTGACAGATCGCGGCTGGCCGCAGGTGCGAACTGTGGCGCCCTTCACGGCGCTGGGCCTGGGCCTGCTGCTGCTGACGGGCCGGGCGCTGGATGCGCTGGCGCTGGGCGAACCGGCGGCCCGGTCGCTGGGCGTCGATCTGCGCGCCACGCGCTGGCTGGTGATCGCGGGCACCGGGCTGGGCGTGGGGGCCGCCGTGTCCGTGACCGGGGTGGTGGGCTTCGTGGGGCTGATCGTGCCGCACCTGCTGCGGCCCTTCGCCGGGGAACGGCCCTCGGCGCTGATCCTGCCCTCTGCGCTGGGCGGGGCGCTGCTGCTGCTGCTGGCGGATTCGCTGGTGCGGCTGTCGCCGGGGGCAGGGGAACTGAAGCTGGGGATCGCCATGGCGCTGCTGGGCGCGCCCTTCTTCCTGTGGCTGTTGTGGCGCGGGCGGGAGGGGACTCCATGACGCTGGAGATCGATGACCTTTCGCTGTCGCGCGGGGGGCGCCAGGTGGTGGCCGGCGTGTCGGCGGCGTTTGCGCCCGGCAGCGTCAGCGTGATCCTGGGGCCGAACGGGGCCGGGAAATCCACCTTGCTGGACGCCTTCGCCGGCCTGCGCACGGCCGATGCCGGGCAAGTGCGGCTGAACGGCGTGGCGCTGGCCGACATGCCGCTGCGCGAGCGGGCGCGGCGGATCGGATATCTTCCGCAAGGGGGCGCGGTTCACTGGAACCTGCGGGTGCGCGAGCTGGTGGCGCTGGGGCGTCTTCCGCACCGGGGCGCCTTCGCGGGCGAATCCGAGCAGGACCGGGCGGCCATCGCCCGCGCCATGGCAGCCGCGGATGTGGCAGCGCTGGCGGACCGGCCGGTGCTGGCGCTGTCAGGCGGGGAACGGGCGCGGGCGCTGCTGGCGCGGGTGCTGGCCGGAGAGCCGGAATTGCTGCTGGCGGACGAGCCGCTGGCGAACCTCGATCCGCGCCATGCCGTCGACGCGTTGCGGCTGTTCCGCAACGCCGCCGATGCCGGGGCGGCGGTGGTGCTGGTGCTGCACGACCTTCAGGCCGCCGCACGCGTGGCAGACCGGCTGCTGCTGCTGGCGGATGGCCGCTGCCTGGCGCAAGGCGCCCCGGCGGAGGTGCTGACGCCCGCGCTGCTGGCCAAGGCCTATGGGCTTCAGATGCGCGTGTGGCGGGATACGCATGCGGGGTTGATGATCAATCCCAGATGACTTCGGGCGGCAGGCTCATCAGGATGGCATCGGTGTTGCCGCCCGTCTTCAGGCCGAAGGTGGTGCCGCGATCATAGACGAGATTGAACTCGGCATAGAGGCCGCGATACTTCAGCAGCGCGTGGCGGTCCCCGGCCGTCCAGCCTTCGGCCATGCGGCGGCGGACGATGGCGGGGAAGGTGGCGAGGAAGGTGTCGCCCACATCCTGCGTATAGGCGAAATGGCTGTCGAACTCGCTTTGGCTGTCGGCTGACAGCCAGTCATAGAAGATGCCGCCCACGCCCCGGTTCCGCTTGCGGTGGGGGATGTGGAAATATTCGTCGCACCAGGCGCTGTGTTTCGGCCAGAAATCGGGCGAGTGGCGGTTTCCGGCGGCTTCGAAGGCGCTTTTGAAGAAGGCGGTGTCCTCGTCACGGGGCAGCGCCGGGTTCAGATCCGCGCCGCCGCCGAACCAGCGCTTCGTGGTGACGAGGAAGCGGGTGTTCATGTGCACGGCGGGCACATGCGGGTTCGCCATGTGTGCGACGAGGCTGATGCCCGTGGCGAAGAAGCGCGGGTCTTCCGCGGCGCCCGGAATGTTCTTCGCGAACTCCGGATTGAACTGTCCGTGGACTGTGGAGATGTTGACGCCCACCTTTTCGAAGATGCGGCCCTTCATCACGCCCATGGTGCCGCCGCCGCCCGGCGCGCCGGAATGATCGGCGCGTTCCCACCGCGTGAAGGCAAAGCGGCCGGGCGCAGCCGGCGCGCCGGGCAGGGCGGGCAGGGCGGCGCCTTCCTCCTCGATCCGCTCGAACTCGGCGGTGATGCGGTCACGAAGGGTGCGGAACCAGGCCTCTGCGGCCAGTTGCTGGGCATCGAATTCAGGCATGCCAAGGCGGGTGCCATGCAAAATATGGCCTTGCAAGTGCCGATAGTTCGCGGGCAGTCTGATCGGGAAGGAGAGAGAGATGTCGGTTCTGCGCACACCCGATTCGCGCTTCGAGGGCCTGGAGGGCTTCGATTTTCCGGTGACCTTCACCGAGGTGGATGGCGGCCCGCTGGGCCCGCTGCGCGTCGCCCATGTCGAAGCCGGGCCGGCCGATGGCCCGGTGGTGCTGCTGATGCACGGTGAGCCGAGCTGGTCCTACCTCTATCGCAGGATGATGCCTGTGCTGGCGGCGGCGGGCTATCGCTGCCTTGCGCCCGATCTGGTGGGATTCGGCCGATCCGACAAGCCGACCGAGCGGTCGGACTACAGCTATGAACGGCATGTGGACTGGATGCGCCAGTGGTTCCTGGCGCAGAAGATCGCTGCTGTTTCGCTGTTCTGCCAGGACTGGGGCGGGCTGATCGGGCTGCGGCTGGTGGCGGCCTTCCCGGACCGCTTCGCGCGGGTCTGCGCGGCCAACACCTTCCTGCCCACCGGCGAGGGCAAGGCCTCGCCCGCGTTCGAGGCGTGGCGCAATTTCAGCCAGAATGTTCCGGATTTCGATTCGGGCTGGATCGTGAACGGCGGCACCGCGCGCGGCGTCAGCGAGGCGGTTCGCGCGGCCTATAACGCGCCCTATCCCGACGACAGCTTCAAGGCGGGCGCGCGGATCTTTCCGATGCTGGTCGTGACCGACCCCGATATGCCATCTGCTGCCGAGAATCGGGCGGCCTGGGGCGTGCTTGAGACGTTCGACAAACCCTTCCTCACCCTGTTCGGCGACAAGGACATGGTGACGCTGGGCACGGAGAAGATCCTGCAGGCGCGGATTCCGGGCGCGAAAGGGCAGCCGCACCGGCTGATCGAAAACGCGGGACACTTCCTGCAGGAGGATGCGGGCGAGGAGATTGCGCAGGAACTTGTGCGCTGGATGGGAAAAGCCGCCTGATGGGTGTTGACAGCCCCCGGCCCCCCGCATAAAGCCGCGCCTCCAAAGTGCGCGGGCGTAGCTCAGTCGGTTAGAGTGCCGGCCTGTCACGCCGGAGGTCGCGGGTTCGAGCCCCGTCGCTCGCGCCACTTTGGACTTCAGGGAAACGCGAACCGTTCCGCCTATTCGGCGGCGGTTCGCGCCTGATCCCAGGCTGCCAGCTCGTGCGCGATCGAAGCCTCCACCAGCCAGTCCCACAGCTCGCCAACCAGCTTTGGATCAAGCCCCAGCGCCTGCGCGTGCGCCTGCGCGTTTTCGATCACCTGCCGCTTGCGGTCCTCATCGCGCACCTGCGCGCGCTCGGGCTTGATGCGGGCGGCGGCGTCCATGAAGCGGAAGCGTTCCGCCAGAAGGGCGACAAGCTCCCTGTCGAGGCTGTCTACCCCGGCGCGGACGTCGGCCATGCTGGCGCAGGATTCGGGCGCGGTCCTCATGGCCGCCACTTGCCCGTCTCGATCCAGATCATCACCGGCTTCAGCGGGAACACCCAGGCAACGCCCAGAAGCGCCCAGATGGGAAACTGGATCAGCGGGTGGAGCGACGCGACCGGCTCGAACAGCCAGACGACGAAAAGGGCATAGGCGAGGATGCCGACGAGGACGGCGAGGATGCCGAGCGGCCGCCTGAGGGACGGTGTCATGCCGCCGCTTTAGCCGGGCGGACGGGCGCGTGAAAGAGCCGGCGAGAGGAAGGCCGTGGGCGTGGCGATCGCATCCAGCGGTTCATCCCATGGCTGGGCGGGCAAGGAATCCAGCAACTGCATGTCCCAGCAGAGGCCGATCGCGCGAACCGGCGCAGTCCGGGTTGCGCCGCGAAGGGCGTGGAGCGTGCGGTCGTAATGGCCCTGCCCCTGGCCCAGCCGGTTCCCGGCCCTGTCCGCGCCCAGCAGGGGCACCAGCAGGGCATCCGGGCGAAGGGCCGGCGCATGGGCCGGCGGCTCCGGAATGCCTTTGTAGCCGGGCGCCAGCCCGTCGCGTGCGCAATCGTGGAAGCTGAGCGGCCCGCCTGTCACGCGGGGAAAGGCGATTCGCCAGCCGGCCGCGCGCGCCGCCGTTTCCAGGTGGCGCGGATCGATTTCGGCGCCCATGGCGCAATAGCTGCCGAGGATGCCGGGCGGCCCCAGCCGGGGCAGATGCAGGGCGAGCGCCTTTTCAAGACCGGCGCGGACGGGCGCGGACAATGCGCCGGCAAAGGCGTCCCGGGCCTCGCGCAGGGCGCGGCGCAGGGCCTTGCGCTGCGGATCTGTGCGGTCCAGGTCAGGGCTGGGCAGGGCGGTCGCGCCTTTGGCAGAGAGGGGGCGGCAGAAGGAGGTGGCGGGTCCGCTGCGACCGTTTGCGAGAAAATCCTCTGACGCCAGAACGTCAGGTGGGAGCCGTATGATCGGGCCCACGGGCCCGGCAGGGACAACCCCCGTGGATGTGTTTATCGCCTCAGGGATGTTCAGTTGCGCGCATCGCGCAGATCCCGCCAACCCCTATTTAGGCCGCGGAGGCTGCTTCCTCAAGCCTTTGCGCCAGCATCTCGGCCCGGGCGGCGAGCGCTTCATACTGGGCGAGGTATTGCGCGGCGCCGGCCCCGTCCGCCGGGGCGGGGAAGGGGGTGAGGCGCGCATCGGTCGATTTGCGCTCCAGCAGTTCGCCGGACACCAGCAGCGCCGCCATCAGCAGCAGGCGCGGTTCCGCGACGGCGCCATGGGCGTCCATCAGCGAGGCGACACGCGATTCGAGCAGGCCGCCGGCCGCGCGGAGGTCATCCTCCTCGCCGTCGCGGCAGGCGAGCTTGTAGGCGCGGCCGCCGATGGTGAGGGTGACTTCAGCCATGGCTGCGCATCCGTTCGGATTCGATCAGCCGGTCCAGGCTGGAAAGGGTTTCGCTGGCGGCGTTGCGGAGGCCCCGATGGCGCTGGCGCAGCCGTTCGGCCGCCGCCTCTGACCGCCGGAGTGCGGATTCGATCCGCGCGAGCACGTCGGTCATGTCTTGTCCGCCCTGAACTTCACGCACCATGGATTCGCTCCGACCCATCAAGAATCGTTCCTCCAAATTCTTGACGACGGGAGATAAGGGCTTGTTTCGGTTGACGTCAATGGTTGCATTGTAACCTGTTGTTCCCTGTGGCGTTGATTTCCCCGCCTGCCTTTGCAAGGAGGGCGCCGCGCACACCGCCCGCAAGACTGCGGACCTGGCGCGATTCGGGCGCGCTTCCTGCCCGCCCCGTTGTCTGGAAAAGGGCCCCGATGGCTTCCGCACGGCTTGCCGACACGCTTCTTCGACCCATGGCCAACAGCATCCGTGCGCTTGCGATGGATGCGGTGGAAGCCGCGAACAGCGGCCACCCCGGCATGCCGATGGGCATGGCCGATGCCGCGACCATCCTGTGGGGTGAATATCTGAAATTCGATGCAGCCGATCCGCGCTGGCCGGATCGCGACCGCTTCGTGCTGTCGGCGGGCCATGGATCGATGCTGATCTATGCGCTGCTCTATCTGACGGGGTACGAGGCGCCCACCATCGACGACATCCGCCGTTTCCGGCAGCTTGGCAGCCCCTGTGCCGGCCATCCGGAGAATTTCGAGCTGCCGGGCGTGGAATGCACCACCGGCCCGCTGGGGCAGGGCCTGGCGATGGCGGTGGGCATGGCAATCGCGGAGCGGCACCAGAATGCCGTGCATGGCGATGCGCTGGTCGATCACCGCACCTGGGTGATCGCGGGCGACGGCTGCCTGATGGAAGGCGTCAGCCACGAGGCGATCGGGCTGGCGGGCCATCTGAAGCTGGGCCGGCTGAATGTGCTGTGGGACGACAACAATATCTCGATCGACGGGCCGATTAGCGTATCCTCGAGCGAGGATGTGCCGGCGCGCTTCCGTGCGGCGGGCTGGCATGTGGTGGCCTGCGACGGCCATGACCCGGTCTCCATCCGCCGCGCGCTCGACGAGGCGCAGGCCTCGCCGCTGCCCAGCCTGATCCGCTGCACCACGGTGATCGGCTTCGGCGCACCCAACAAGGCCGGCACGGAAAAGGTGCATGGCAGCCCGCTTGGCGCGGCAGAGGTGGAGGCCGCCAAGGCGCATCTGGGCTGGACGTCGGCGCCGTTCGAGATTCCGGCGGACCTTCTGGCGGCCTGGCGTGCGGCCGGCGCGCGCGGGCAGTCGGCGCGGGCGTCCTGGGATGCGCAGCCGGGCGCTGCGAACCTGCGGGCGCTGATGGCGAACGCCGCCCCCTCGCTCGATCTCTCGGCCTTCAAGGCAAAGCTGGTGGCGGACGGCAAGGCGGTGGCCAGCCGCAAGGCTTCGGAAATGGCGCTGGACACGATCAACGCGCAGCTGTCGCACACGATCGGCGGCTCGGCGGATCTGACGGGTTCGAACCTGACCCGGTCGGCCGGGATGCAGGTGCTGGATGCGGCCAATTTCGGCGGCACCTATCTGCACTATGGCATCCGCGAATTCGGCATGGCCGCCGCGATGAACGGCATGGCGCTGCACGGCGGGGTGATCCCCTATGGCGGCACTTTCCTGGTGTTCGCGGATTATGCACGCGGCGCCATCCGCCTGTCTGCCCTGCAGCAGGTGGGCGTGATCTATGTGCTGACACATGATTCCATCGGCCTTGGCGAGGACGGGCCGACGCACCAGCCCATCGAGCATCTGGCTTCGCTGCGCGCCATTCCCAATGTCGCCGTCTATCGCCCGGCCGACGCGGTGGAGACGGCGGAGTGCTGGGAACTGGCGCTGGCAGACCGGACCCGGCCTTCGATCCTGGCCCTTTCGCGGCAGAACCTGCCGACGCTGCGGACGGACTGGGCCGAGAACCGCTCTGCCGCCGGCGCCTATCGGCTGGTGGCGGCGGACGCGTCGCGCCAGGTGGTGCTGGTGGCGACCGGTTCGGAAGTGTCGATCGCGGTGGAAGCCGCGAAGCTGCTGGAAGCGCAGGGGATCGGCGCCGACGTCGTTTCCATGCCGAGCTGGGAACGGTATCGCGAGGCAGGCGACAGCAGCCTGCTGCCCGCCGATGTGCTGAAGGTCTCCATCGAGGCCGCCTCCACCTTCGGCTGGGAGCGGATCGTGGGGTCTGACGGGTTGATGATCGGCATCGACGGGTTCGGCGCCTCTGCCCCGGCGCCCGACCTTTACCAACATTTCGGCTTGACCTCCGGCGCAATCTGCGAACGGGTGCGGGCGCGTCTTAACTCACGGAAATAGCCGGTAAATCGTCATACATAAGGAGAGGCACATGAAGGTTGCGATCAATGGCTTCGGGCGGATTGGACGCCTGGTTCTCAGGGCGATCCTGGAGCAGGGCCGGACCGACATCGAGGTGGTCGCGATCAACGATCTGGCAGATGCCAAGTCCAACGCGATGCTGTTCAAGCGGGATTCGGTGCATGGCCGCTATCCCGGCACGGTGGAAGCCGACGGCAACGACATCGTGATCGACGGCAAGCGCATCCGCGTGACGGCCGAGCGGGATCCGGGGAAGCTGCCGCACAAGGAACTGGGCGTCGACATTGCGCTGGAATGCACCGGCTTCTTCACCGACGCGGACAAGGCGGGCGCGCACCTGACGGCCGGCGCGAAGCGGGTTCTGATCTCTGCACCGGGCAAGGGCGTCGACCTGACCGTGGTCTACGGCGTGAATCACCAGAAGCTGACGGGCGATCACAGGATCGTGTCGAACGCGTCGTGCACCACCAACTGCCTCGCGCCTGTCGCCAAGGTGATGAACGATCTTGTTGGGATCGAGCGCGGCCTGATGACGACGATCCACGCCTATACCAACGACCAGAAGATCCTGGACCAGATCCATGGCGACATGCGCCGGGCGCGCGCCGCCGGCATGTCCATGATCCCCACCACCACGGGCGCCGCCCGCGCGGTGGGCGAGGTGCTGCCGGAACTGAAGGGCAAGCTGGACGGATCCGCCGTGCGGGTGCCGACGCCGAACGTCAGCCTTGTCGACCTGACCTTCGTGCCCGGCCGGGAGACGACGAGGGATGAAGTGAACGCCGCGCTGAAGGCCGCCTCGCAGGGCGCGCTGAAGGGCATCCTCGACTATTCGGAAGAGCCGCTGGTTTCCATCGACCTCAACCATGTGCCCTTCTCGTCCACGGTGGACAGCCTGGAAACCGCGGTGCTGGAAGGCAAGCTGGTGCGGGTGGTTTCCTGGTACGACAATGAATGGGGCTTCTCCAACCGGATGGCCGACACCGCGGTGCAGATGGGCAAGTTCCTCTGATGCCGTTTCGCACGCTGGACGACCTGCCCGCCGACCTGAAGGGGCGGCGGGCGCTGGTGCGGGTTGATCTGAACGTGCCCATGGATGGCGCCCACGTGACCGACGTGACGCGCCTGCAGGCGGCGGTTCCCACCATCGCCGGGTTGGCGGACCGGGGCGCGCGGGTGTTGCTGCTGGCGCATTTCGGCCGCCCCAAGGGCGCCGCGTCGGACGAATATTCGCTGAAGAAGGTGGTTCACGCCCTGTCCGAAGTGCTTGGGCGACCGGTGGGCTTCCTGCCGGATTGTGTGGGCGACGAGGTGGCGGCCGAGACGCGCGCGCTGGAAGACGGCAGCGTGACGGTGCTGGAAAACACGCGCTTCCACCCGGGCGAGGAGCGGAATGACCCCGGCTTCGTGGCCGAAATGGCGAAGCTCGGCGATCTTTACGTGAACGACGCCTTTTCGGCGGCCCACCGGGCCCATGCCTCGACCGAGGGGCTGGCGCATGTGCTGCCCGCCTATGCCGGGCGCTCGATGGAGGCGGAGCTGAACGCGCTGGAAGCGGCGCTGGGCAAGCCCGAGCGGCCCGTGGCCGCCGTGGTGGGGGGCGCGAAAGTCTCCTCCAAGCTGGACGTGCTGACGAACCTTGTCGGCAAGGTCGATCATCTGATCATCGGTGGCGGGATGGCCAACACCTTCCTTGCCGCCAAGGGCATCGGCGTGGGCAAGAGCCTGTGCGAGCATGATCTGGCCGATACCGCGCGCGCCATCCTGACCCGCGCGGAAGCCGCCGGCTGCACCGTGCACCTGCCGTGGGACGTGGTGGTGGCGAAGGACTTCAAGGCGAATGCGGACAACCGCGTCGCCAATGTGAACGACGTGTCCGCAGACGAGATGATCCTGGACCTGGGGCCGCACGCG
>NZ_JAYRCW010000031.1:0-26349 GCF_041909755.1 Sandaracinobacter sp. | reverse complement strand
TTGGGGTTCAGCTGCCTTGTGCCACTGTCGCTGTTCGCGGTGCGCTAGGGGGGGCATCCGGCCGGCCGCATCAACTCCCGGCCCGCAGGGCCGCAAGCGCGACCGCGCGCCCGGAGCGAAGCGAAGGAAAGCCAAGGCGGGCGGATGCCCGCCGCCCGGCGTCTGAGGGGCCAAACAAGATCCGGCCCGCAGGGCCGCAAGCGCGACCGCGCGCCCGGAGCGCAGCGGAGGAAGCCAAGGCGGGCGGATGCCCGCCGCCTGAGGGGCAAAAAAGAACAGCGCGGCAAAGCCGCGCCGTCGGACATGCAGAAAGGGCGGGGAATGCCCCCGCCCTTTCTCATGCCGGCCGGTCGTTACGGCGAGTCCGCGCGTCAGCGCTGCGCGCTAAGCGCAGCCGCCTTCCGGCTCACTCGTAATCAGGCCCCAGGTTCTGGTTGCGCGGCGGCGCGGCGGCCGTCAGGCGCAGGGCTTCGGCGGCAGCCGCCAGCGAACCCACGTCGTCGGCCACGTCATCCTCGTCGATCCGCACCTTCTGCAGGTCGGTGACGATCTTGTCCGACAGCACCTCGGGGGAAACCGTTTCCTCGGCGATCTCGCGCAGCGCGACAACGGGGTTCTTGTCCCGGTCGCGGTCCAGCGTCAGTTCGGCGCCGCCGGAAATCTGGCGGGCGCGCTGGCCGGCCAGCAGAACCAGCTCGAAGCGGTTCGGAACCTTCTCGATGCAGTCTTCAACGGTGACGCGTGCCATGCAGGCCTCTTCTCGTGTCTTGAAAATTCGGGCAGGGCCGCGCGTCTAGCCGCTTTGGGCCCTTATGGTCAAGGATTCGGAAGGCGCTGCCCGCCGCAGCATCTTGACCTCGCGCCCATCCGCCGCTAACGGCCCGCCTTCGCATTCGGCCCCGCACGCCTGGTGAAGCGGTGGCCCATCCTGACATGTCCCGTCCGGGGCTGGCAGGGTGCGCGGGTCCAGGCTCGCCCTTCCCCGGAAGGGCCGTGCTGACGGCAATGTCGCCGCAGCCAGCGAAGGATGGAAATATGTCGAAGCGCACCAGCGCCAAGTACAAGCTCGACCGCCGCATGGGCGAGAATGTCTGGGGCCGTCCGAAGTCCCCGATCAACCGCCGCGAATATGGCCCCGGTCAGCACGGCCAGCGCCGCAAGTCCAAGATGTCGGATTTCGGCATCCAGCTGCGCGCCAAGCAGAAGCTGAAGGGCTATTACGGCGACGTCACCGAAAAGCAGTTCAAGAAGGTCTATGCCGAAGCCGTCCGCATGAAGGGCGATACCTCGCAGAACCTGATCGGCCTGCTCGAGCGCCGCCTGGCCTCGGTGGTCTACCGCGCCAAGTTCGCCCCCACCCCGTTCGCCGCCCGCCAGATCGTGAACCATGGCCACATCCTGGTGAACGGTCGCAAGTGCAACATCGCCTCCGCGCTGGTGAAGCCGGGCGACGTGATCGAACTGGGCAGCAAGGGTCGCGAAATGACGCTGGTTCTGGAATCCATGCAATCGTCCGAGCGTGACGCGCCGGAATATGTGTCGGTCGAAGGCTTCAAGGCCACCTACGTCCGCGTCCCCACGCTGGACGAAGTGCCCTACCCGGTGAAGATGGAACCGAACCTCGTGGTCGAGTTCTATTCGCGCTGATCTGGCTGACAGTCAGGCGATACAAAGGGGCGGTGCCGGAAGGCACCGCCCTTTTTGCATCAATGGCGGAGCGATTGTCGCCGCTTGCGATACACGTATCGCAATGTTATCTTCCTGCCGTGCCCATCTCGCTCCGCCTGCCCGACGATGTCGAAAACCGCCTGTCTGCGCTCGCAACGCTCACGGGGCGCTCCAAGACTTTCTATGCAACCGAGGCCATCGTCGAGCATATCGACGATCTGGAGGACGCGCATCTGTCGAGCGAAATCCTCGCCCGCATCCGCGCCGGCGCCGAAGCCACTATTCCGCTGACCGATCTGCTGGCCGAATATGGCCTGGCGGATTGAGCTTTCCGACAGCGCCACCAAGCAACTCCGCAAGCTGGATCCGCAAGTCGCAAAGCGTATTCTGACCTACCTGCGCGACCGCATCGCCCCGCTGGACGACCCGCGCAGCATCGGCGAGGCGCTGCGTGGCAAAATGTTGGGTGACTTCTGGAAATACCGCGTGGGCGACTGGCGCATCATCGCCGACATTGAGGATGGGGTGATGCGGATCACCGTGATCCGGCTAGGCAATCGGCGGGAGGTTTATCGGCGGTAGCTTGGCGCTGCGGCTTCTTTCCGCTCACACCTCGCGGGCATTCAGTGCGGCGCCAATCCGCAAAACTCGTCGACCCACTGGATGAAGGATGGCGCGATCAGATCCACTGTTTGATCATCATGATCGAAAAATACGATCGAACCCTCGGCCTCCGTGCCCCCCTCCGTTGGGAAGCAGAACAAGTTCCCCATACAGTCGGTCGCGAAGGCAACGAGGCCTTCAGGCAGCCCCATCTCTCGCCAATCTTCCGTCGCCGCTACCAAATCAGTCGGGCTTAGGAAATCGCTCACGTCCCTTAAGTCGAGCTCCCGATCAACGATGGTATCCAATAGCTGGATTGTCGGGCGCGGCAGGCCGAATTGAAGAACGGCGTTGCGGTACTCGGCCGGCAGCTTCGTCTGAAGGCGAACCTCCGCCTGACTGAGCTCATCTTCCGATACGGCATGGGGAGGATAGTCCGGATGAGTCCATAGCGTGATGAAGCGATTGAAGCTCATGGTACCCGGCTGGCCTTTCGTTTCAGACGCCATAAAAGAGTGGTTGTCCATAATCTGATACCATCCGCACGGAAATCCGAATCCCGTGGGTGCAGGGGCCGCAGGCTCCTGCCGGGTGCAGGGCAGCGCCCTGCCCGCCGCAGGCCCAATAAAACTTTCTTCTTTCCTCCCTGCCCCCTTCCTACATACTGACCGTCTATGCTGCGCCAGTATGAACTCGTGGAACGGGTGAAGACCTACGACCCGGATGCGGATGAGGATCTGCTGAACCGCGCCTATGTCTTCTCGATGAAGGCCCATGGCTCCCAGCTTCGGGCATCGGGCGATCCCTATTTCTCCCACCCGATCGAGGTCGCCGGCATCCTCACCGATCTCCGCCTCGACGACGAGACGATCGTGACGGGCATCCTCCACGACACGATCGAGGACACGGTGGCGACGCCAGAGGATATCCGCCGCCTGTTCGGGGAAAATGTCGCCCGGCTGGTGGACGGGGTGACGAAGCTTTCCCGCATCGAGGCGCAGACGGAAAGCGAGCGCGCGGCGGAAAACCTGCGCCGCTTCCTGCTGGCGATGTCGGATGACATCCGCGTGCTGCTGGTGAAGCTGGCGGATCGCCTGCACAACATGCGGACGCTGAAATATCTGAAGAACCCGGACAAGCGCCGCCGCATCGCGCGGGAAACGATGGACATCTATGCCCCGCTTGCCGAACGCATCGGCATGTACGGCTTCATGGACGAGCTGAAGGAGCTGTCCTTCGCCGAGCTGGAACCTGAGGCCTACCAGTCCATCACCAAGCGGCTCGAATCGCTGCGCGCCGGCGGCGGAGACACGGTGAAGCGCATCGAAAGCGGCATCCGCCACACGCTGGAATCGGCGGGCGTGCTGGTGGACGACGTGCGCGGCCGGGAAAAGCGGCCCTGGTCCATCTTCCGCAAGATGCAGGAACGGCATGTCCCGTTCGAGCAGCTGTCCGACGTGATGGCCTTCCGCGTTGTCACGCGCAGCGCGGATGATTGCTACCGGGCGCTGGGCGCGCTGCACCGGCGCTGGCCGATGGTGCCGGGCCGGTTCAAGGATTATATCTCCAACCCCAAGAACAACGGCTACCGGTCGCTCCACACCACGCTCATCGATCGTGCGAAGATGCGGATCGAGGTGCAGATCCGCGACGCCGACATGCATGTGGAGGCGGAGTTCGGCATGGCCGCCCATTGGGCCTACAAGCAGAAAAAGGGGGCGGGCGGCACCGACTATCCCTGGCTGTCGGACCTGCTGGAGATCCTCGAAACCGCCCAGTCGCCCGAAGAGGTGCTGGAATCCACCCGCATCGCGATGTTCCAGGACCAGCTCTTCTGCTTCACCCCCAAGGGCGAACTGATCCAGCTGCCACGTGGCTCCACGCCCGTCGATTTCGCCTATGCCGTCCACACCACCTTGGGCGACACCTGCGTCGGCGCGCGGGTAAACGGCAAGGTGGTGCCGCTGCGCACGCGCCTTGCCAATGGCGATCAGGTGGAAATCCTCCGTTCCTCGGCGCAGACGCCGGATTCCGCCTGGGACCAGTTCGTCGTCACCGCCAAGGCGCGCTCGGCCGTGCGCCGCCACCTGCGCCAGCGCGAACGCGCCGCCCAGCTGAAAACGGGCGAGGCGCTGTTCGAGGACGCGCTGAAGCGGCTGAAGGTGGAGATCGGGGCAGAGGCGCTGTCGGCCGCGCTCAGGCGGCTGAAGCTTGCCGACCAGCCGGCGCTGTTCGTGGCGCTGGCCCGGCAGCAGGTGTCCGACGCGCAGCTCCTGGAAGCGCTGGTTCCCGGCTCTGCCGAAAAGCGCAAGGCCCGGCGCAAGAGCCCGCCGAAATCGCCCGAGGGCGCGATCCTGGTGGATGGCGATTCGCACGCGGGCGGCATGGAAATGGCGCAGTGCTGCATGCCCATCCCCGGCGACCGCATCGTGGGGCTGCGCGTGGCCGGCAAGGGCATCGTCGTCCACACCATCGATTGCCCCCGCCTCGCCGCGGCCGAGGATGGCGACTGGGTGGATCTGCGCTGGGCGCCCGACGTCGCCTCCGGCACGGCCCGCATCGAGGTGGTGGTGATGAACGAGCCCGGCGCGCTGGCGCAGGTCACCTCGATCCTCGCCCAGCAGGGCGCGAACATCGTGAACCTGCAACTGAAGGATCGCGACAGGGCGCACCACCGCTTCATCATGGATGTCGAGATCGACGATCTGAAGCATCTGGCGGAATTGATCGCCGGCCTGCGCGCACCGAACCTGGTGGTGTCCGCAGACCGCCTTCAGGGATAGCCGCCACCCCATGGCCGATTTTTCGCTTGCATGGGCCGGTCGATTCCGGCTTTCTCGAACCGTTAGCGCTATCATCACGAACGAATGCCCGGGGGAGTTTCGATGCGCCTGATCCTGTCCGCCGCATGTCTCGCGGTGATGCCGGCTGCCTCCTCCGCAACCGCCCCCACCGCTGCAGGCACGACCGCCCCGGCGCTTCCCGATCCCGTGCGCGCCATGGTGGAGGCCGCCGCCCACACCGGCGACAAGGCGAAGATCGACGTGGTCGTCGCCTTCGCCAAGCAGACGAACAGGGGCGCCGAGGCCGAGATCGACCGGATCGTGGCCGAAATCGCCGCCATCCGCGCGGCCGAACATCAGGCGAAACTGGCCGAAGCCGATTATTTCGACAACTGGAAGGGCAGGGGCCAGCTCGGCGCTTCCCACGCCACGGGCAACAGCGAGCTGACCAGCCTCACCTTCGGGCTGAACCTGCAACGCGACGGGCTCGACTGGCGGCACCGTGCAGACGCCATCCTCGACATCACCGACAACCGCAACGGCAAGGATCAGCAGCGCATCCTCGCGGGTTACCAGATCGATTACAAATTCTCCGACCGGCTCTACAGCTGGGGCCGCGTCGAATATGAACGCAACCGCGAGGCCGGGATCCGCCGCCGCTTTGCCGAATCGGCCGGGATCGGCTGGCGCGCCGTGCAGGGCGGCCCCTTCCGCTGGGATCTCGAGGCCGGCCCCGCACTCCGGCAGACGCGCTTCGACAGCCATTCCGAAAACAGCGTGGCCGGCCGCGGCGCCTCGCGCTTCGCCTGGGATCTCTCCGGCGTCACCCGCTTCACCAACGACACCGCCCTCTTCGTCGACGACGCGGCCTCGCTCAGCAACACGGCGGCGCTCACGTCGAAGATGTTCGGCTCCATCGGCACCCGGCTCAGCTACAATCTGGGCTGGGAAGAGGACCCGCCCGCCGGCCTCAAGCGCCTCGACACCACCACAAGGGTGACGCTCGTCTACGATTTCTGAGGCCGACTCCCCGAATTTCCCCATTCCGGGCATTCCGCCGTGCTAGAACTCCGTAAACGGCCGGTCTTCGAAACGGGGGGAACCATGACGATCCATCGAGCCATCATCCTGCTCACCGCGTCCGCCGCGCTGGCGCATCCGGCATGGGCGCAATCCGATCTGCCACCCGCCGTCCGCCAGATGGTGGAGGCGGCGGCCAACTCCGGTGATCCGGCGAAGATCGCCGCCGTCGTCGCCGTCGCCAAGGAAACCAACAAGGGCGCAGAGGCAGAGATCGACCGGATCGTCGCCGACATCGCCGCCACGAAGGCGGCCCAGCGCGAAGCCCAGCTGGCAAGCGCCGGCTTCTTCGAGGGCTGGAAAGGCGCGGGCCAGCTCGGCGCCTCCGTCTCCACCGGCAACAGCCAGACGAAGAGCCTGACCATCGGCCTCAACCTCGAGCGCGACGGCCTGAACTGGCGGCACCGGGCGGATGCGCTCGTCGACATCGTCGACAACGACGGCGGCGCCGATCAGGAACGCATCCTAGCGGGCTACCAGATCGACTATAAATTCTCCGGCCGTCTCTATGCCTGGGGCCGCTTCGAATATGAACGCAACCGCGAGGCCGGGATCCAGCGGCGCTTCGCCGAATCCGCGGGCCTTGGCTGGCGCGCCGTCGACGGCGAAGCGGTGAAGTGGGACCTGGAGGCCGGCCCGGCGCTGCGGCAGACGAAGTTCGTCACCTACAGCGAGAACACGGTTGCCGCCCGCGGCGCGTCACGCTTCCTGTGGGCCCTCTCCGACAGCACCGCCTTCACCAACGACACCGCCATCTTCCTCGACAGCGCCGCCTCCATCAGCAACACGGCGGCGCTCACCTCGAAGCTGTTCGGATCGCTCAGCACCCGCCTCAGCTTCAACCTCGCGTGGGAGGAGGAGCCGCCATTGGGCCTCGAAAAGCTCGACACCACCACGCGGATAACCCTCGTCTACGATTTCTGACGGATGCTGACAGATGCGCCCCCGCCCGCTAAGCGGGGGCGCATGACAGACGACGAGATCCTGGCCGAATTCCGCGCGGCGGACGCCCTGCTGGAAGGGCATTTCATCCTCTCTTCCGGCCTGCGCAGCCCGCGCTACCTGCAATGCGCCCGCGTGCTGATGGATCCCGCCCGCGCCGAACGGCTGGCGAAGGCGCTGGCGGCAAAGCTCCCCGCCGGGGTGAAGGCGCAGGCGCAGGCGGTGATCGCGCCCGCCATGGGCGGCCTCATCTGCGGCCATGAACTGGCCCGCGCGCTCGGCCTCCTCTCCATGTTCGTGGAACGCCCCACCGGCACCTTCGAACTCCGGCGCGGCTTCCGGCTGGAACCGGGGATGAAGGTGATCCTGATGGAGGATGTCGTCACCACCGGCCTCTCCAGCCGGGAAGCGATCCGCGCCATAGAGGACGCCGGCGGCCGGGTCATCCACGCCGCCAGCCTTGTCGACCGCTCGGCCGGCACCGCCGATCTGGGTGTGCCCTTCACCCCGCTCATCCGCCTCGCCGTGTCCAGCTATTCGCCCGACAACCTGCCGCCAGACCTGGCGGCGATCCCGGCGGTAAAGCCCGGAAGCCGCGCCGCGTGACGGCCAGGGCCGCAAGCCGGCTGCGCCTCGGCGTCAACATCGATCATGTCGCCACCATCCGCAACGCGCGGGGCGGCGCGCATCCCAGCCCCCTGCGCGCCGCAGAGCTGGCGACGGCGGCCGGCGCCGACGGCATCACCGCGCATCTGCGCGAAGATCGCCGCCACATGACGGATGCCGACATCGCCGAGCTGGTGACGGGCATCGCGCTGCCGCTGAACCTCGAAATGGCGGCGACCGACGAGATGCTGGCCATCGCGCTCCGGCACCGCCCGCATGCCGCCTGCATCGTGCCCGAACGCCGGGCCGAGCGCACCACCGAAGGCGGGCTGGATGCCGCCGGCCAGCACAACCATCTGGCCCCCCTGATCCAGCGGCTGTCGGGGGCCGGCATCCGCGTCTCGCTGTTCATCGCGCCCGATCCGCGCCAGATCGAGATGGCGGCCCGGCTGGGCGCGCCCGTCGTCGAATTGCACACCGGCCCCTATGCCCATGGCGAGGCGGATGCGCTCGAAAATCTGCGCGCCGGCGCCGCGCTGGCCGCCTCGCTGGGGCTGGAAGTGCATGCGGGCCACGGGCTCACCTTCGAAAATGTCGCCCCGGTGGCGGCGATCCCCCAGCTGGCGGAACTCAACATCGGCCATTTCCTGGTGGGCGAAGCCGTGTTCATCGGGCTGGACGCCGCGATCCGGCAGATGCGCGCGCTGATGGATGAAGCCCGCACATGATGATCCTCGGCCTCGGCAACGACCTGTGCAACATCGATCGCATCCAGAACTCGATCGACCGCTTCGGCCAGCGCTTCATCGACCGCCTCTTCACCGAAACCGAGCAGGCAAAGGCCAACCGCCGCCAGCTCACCCGTACGGCCACCTATGCCAAGCGCTTCGCCGCGAAAGAGGCCGCCGCCAAGGCGCTGGGCACCGGCTTCCGCAGCGGCGTCTTCTTCCGCGACATCGGCGTGGTGAACCTGCCGTCGGGCCGCCCCACGCTCCATCTCACGGGCGGCGCGGCTGCGCGCCTTGCCGCCATCACGCCGCCGGGGCATAAGGCCGATATCCACCTGACCCTCACAGACGATCATCCCTGGGCACAGGCCATCGTGCTCATAACCGCGAGTGCTGCATGAACGCTTCCGCGCCAGACGTGACCAAGCCCCCGAAAGAGCCCTTCAGCTGGCGCCGCGAGATCCAGCAATGGGCGGTTCTGATCCTGATCGTGCTGGGCATCCACAGCTTCATCGCCAAGCCCTTCTACATCCCGTCGGAATCGATGATGGCGAACCTGCTGGTGGGGGATCGGCTGATCGTGTCGAAATTCCCCTACGGCTTCTCCTATCTCAGCCCGTCGGTTCCGGTCCTGCCGCACATTCCGGGCCGCCTGTTCGGCAGCTATCCGGACCGGGGCGACATCATCGTGATCAAGAGCACGGCCGACGGCGCGGACTGGATCAAGCGCGTGATCGGCCTGCCCGGGGACGTGGTGGAAATCCGCGACGGCCAGCTGATCCTCAATGGAAAGCCGGTGCCGCGCGTGCAGCAGCCCGATACCGAGCTGCGCGTCTCGCCCAACACGGATTGCCCCTACATGCCGCAGTTCCGGGGGCTGAACGCCGCCGGCGTCCCCGTCTGCCGCTTCCCCACCTTCCGGGAAACCCTGCCCAACGGCCGCAGCTACAACACGCTGGACATGGCGTTGACCGAGCGCGACAATTTCGGCCCCGTCACGGTGCCGGACGGCGCGCTGTTCCTGATGGGCGACAACCGCGACAATTCGATGGACAGCCGCGTCCCCCCCGAAATCGGCGGGCTCGGCCTCGTGCCCTATGAAAACATCGTCGGCCGCGCCGAATTCACCACCTTCAGCCTCGATGGCTCGCAGACGCTGAACCCCCTCACATGGTGGGGCGCGCTCAGGGGCGACAGGGCGTTCCTCAGCCTAAGGGACTAGGGGTAGGGGCGCGCCGCGCACGCCAGGCCGCCCAGCCGCTGCCCGCCAGCACCACGGCGATCCCCGCCAGCTCGATCACCACCCAGGCGCGCGTGCCCAGAAGGCCGGTGCGCAGCAGCCGGTCGACATGGTGGAACGATGCCGCGCGCAGCAGCACGAAGCCGCCCAGCATCAGCAGACCCGCCAGCGTCACCCACACGGGCCCGCCCAGCCTGCGCGCCATCCAGCCCAGCCCCAGCGCCACCGCCGCCATCCCCGCGGCCAGCCCGATGATGAACAGCCGCTGCACCTCGCGCCGCGCCGCGTACCAGCCGCCGTCGCGCGCCATCTGCCGGCCAAAGGCGGTCAGCTGGGTCTGAAGGTCCAGCTGTTTGTTCAGGGCAAGGGCCAGCACCCCCAGCAGCGCCAGCGACCAGAAGATCCGCTCGCGGCCGGGCGCGCTGCCGCGCCAGGCCAGCGCCAGCAGGGGCAGCGTCAGCGCATAGGCGGCGGTGATGATCCAGGCCGCCCGTTCCGCATCGAAGCCGTCCATCGGATACCCCCTGCCAGCCGGCCTGTCCTACAGGCGATGGGCCGCCTAGTCTCCCCTGCGCTCTTTGCATCGTGGATAAGGGAAGGCAGGCGGAAACACGGCCTTTGCCCCGTCACGAGTGGGAAAAGTGTGAAAAGCTGAACGGGATCGCCGGCCCGGCCGGCCGCCGTCACTCGTCGCCCATCCTCAGCGCGGCGATGAAGGCCTCCTGCGGAATATCGACGCTGCCATATTGCCGCATCCGCTTCTTGCCTTCCTTCTGCTTCTCCAGCAGCTTCTTCTTCCGGCTGATGTCGCCGCCATAGCATTTGGCGGTCACGTCCTTCCTCAGCGCCGCGATCGTTTCCCGCGCGATCACCTTCGCGCCGATGGCGGCCTGGATCGGGATCTTGAACAGGTGGCGCGGGATCAGGTCCTTCAGCCGCTCGCACATGTGCCGGCCGCGCGCTTCCGCCGCGTCGCGGTGGACGATCATGGACAGCGCGTCCACCTGCTCGCCGTTCACAAGGATCGACATCTTCACCAGGTCGCCCTCGCGATAGCCCGTCTGGTGATAGTCGAAGCTGGCATAGCCCCGGCTGATCGACTTCAGCCGGTCATAGAAGTCGAACACCACCTCGTTCAGCGGCAGTTCGTAGGTCAGCTGCGCCCGGCCGCCCACATAGGTCAGGTTCTTCTGGATGCCGCGCCGGTCCTGGCACAGCTTCAGGATCGCGCCCAGATGCTCGTCCGGCACATAGATGGTCGCCTCGATCCACGGCTCCTGCATGTGATCGATCTTCACCGGATCTGGCATGTCGGCCGGGTTGTGAAGCTCCAGCTCGGTGCCGTCGGTCAGGAACACCTTGTAGACGACGCTGGGCGCCGTGGTGATGAGGTCAAGGTCATATTCGCGGCTCAGCCGCTCCTGGATGATCTCCAGGTGCAGCAGCCCCAGGAAGCCGCAGCGGAAGCCGAAGCCCAGCGCGGCCGACGTCTCCATCTCGAAGCTGAAGCTCGCGTCGTTCAGGCGCAGCTTGTAGATGCTGTCGCGCAGCTTCTCGAAATCGGCGGCGTCCGTCGGGAACAGGCCGCAGAACACCACGGGCTGCACTTCCTTGAAGCCTTCCAGCGCCTGTGCTGCGGGCCGCTTCACGTCGGTGATCGTGTCCCCCACCCGTGCCTGCGCGATTTCCTTGATCTGGGCGGTGATGAAGCCCACCTCGCCCGGCCCCAGCAGCGGCAGCTGCTCGATCTTGGGGCGGAAGGCGCCCACCCGGTCCACCAGATGCTCGGTGCCGCCGGCCATGAACTTGATCAGCTGGCCCTTGCGGATCACCCCGTCGATCACCCGCACCAGGATCACCACGCCCAGATAGGGGTCGTACCAGCTGTCCACCAGCATCGCCTTCAGCGGCGCGGTCGCGTCGCCCTTGGGCGGCGGGATCTTCTTCACGATGGCTTCCAGCACGTCCCCGATGCCCAGCCCGCTCTTGGCGCTGGCCAGCACCGCTTCGGATGCATCCAGCCCGATGATCTCCTCGATCTCGGCCTTCACCTTCTCCGGCTCGGCGCTCGGCAGATCGACCTTGTTGATGACGGGCACGATCTCATGGTCATGCTCGATCGACTGATAGACGTTCGCCAGCGTCTGCGCTTCCACGCCCTGCGCTGCGTCCACCACCAGCAGCGCGCCCTCGCAGGCCGCCAGCGACCGGCTCACCTCATAGGCGAAATCCACATGGCCCGGCGTGTCCATCAGGTTCAGGATATAGGTCTTGCCGTCCTTGGCCTTGTAATCAAGGCGCACGGTCTGCGCCTTGATGGTGATGCCGCGCTCCTTCTCGATGTCCATATTGTCCAGCACCTGCGCCGACATCTCGCGCTCGGTCAGGCCGCCGGTCGCCTGGATCAGGCGGTCGGCCAGCGTGGACTTCCCATGATCGATATGCGCGATGATCGAGAAGTTGCGGATTCGGGACAGGTCGGTGATCGGTTGCGATGCCATCGCGCGCCCTTAGCGCGTGGCGCGCGAATGGCAAAGCGCGGCGGGGCGTTCAGCCGAAGCGGCGCTTCAGCTCCAACAGGGCAAGGGCGGCCGCCACGGCCTCGCCGGCCTTGTTCTTCTGCGCAGGATCGGCGCGCACCAGCGCCTGCGCTTCATTCTCCACCGTCAGGATGCCGTTGCCGACAGGCAGGCCGTCCAGCGTCAGCGCCATGATGCCGCGGGCGCTTTCGGTGGAGACGATCTCGAAATGGAAGGTCTCGCCCCGGATCACGCAGCCCAGCGCCACATAGGCGTCATAGGCGCCGCTGTCGGCGGCCATGGAAATCGCGGCCGGAATCTCCAGCGCGCCGGGCACTTCCACCAGCTCATGCTTGTGCCCGCCGGCCTCCAGTGCGTCGATCGCGCCCTTCAGCTGCAGGTCATAGATGTGCCGGTAGAAACCGGCGCAGACGATCAGAACCTTGGCCATGTTGCCCCCTCAATCGATCAGAGGCCGTTCGGAAACGACCTTCAGGCCATAGCCTTCAAGGCCCACATAGGCCCGGTGCCCGGTGGTGAGAAGCTCCATCTCGTCCACCCCCAGGTCGACGAGAATCTGCGAGCCGACGCCCAGTTCGCGAACGGTGTTGAACTCGCCCATCCCCCTGGCCTTCATCTGCTGCGACAGGCCGTCCGCCCGGCTGTCGCGGATCAGGATCAGCACGCCCGATCCTTCGGCGGCGATACAGTTCATCGCCTTTCCGATCAGGCCGGATCGCCCGCCTGCCTCGTGGAACAGGTCGGCGAAGGCGTTCACCACATGCACCCGCACCAGCGTCGGCTTCGCCGGATCGATGCGGCCCTTCTGCAGCACCAGATGCTCGGCATATTCGGCGGTGTTGGCATAGGTCATGGCGGTCCATTTCCCGCCATGCTCGCTCTCGATCTCCACCTCGGCCACCTTCGCCACCAGATGGTCGTGGCGCATCCGATAGGCGATCAGGTCGCGGATGGTGCCGATCTTCAGGCCGTGCTTCTTCGCGAACGGGATCAGGTCCGGCAGGCGGGCCATGGTGCCGTCCTCGTTCATGATCTCGCAGATCACGCCCGAAGGGTTCAACCCCGCCAGCCGGCTCACGTCCACCGCCGCCTCGGTATGGCCGGCGCGCACCAGCACGCCGCCGTTGCGGGCAACCAGCGGGAACACATGGCCCGGCGTCACGATCGCCTCGGCGCCCTTCGATCCGTCGATGGCGACCGCGATGGTCCGCGCCCGGTCGGCGGCGGAAATGCCCGTCGTCACCCCCTCCTTCGCCTCGATCGAAACGGTGAAGGCGGTCTCGTGCCGGGTGCGGTTCATCGAGGACATCAGCGGCAGGCCCAGCTGATCGACCCGCGATTTCGACAGCGACAGGCAGATCAGACCGCGCCCATGGGTCGCCATGAAATTGACGGCGTCCGGCGTCGCCATCTGCGCCGGAATGATCAGGTCGCCTTCATTTTCCCGGTCCTCGTCGTCCACCAGGATATACATGCGGCCATTGCGCGCCTCGGCAATGATCTCCTCGATCGGCACCAGCGGCGAAGGGCCGGCGCCCGACAGAAAGGCCTCCAGCTTCTTCAGCGTGTCCGCCGTCGGGTTCCAGCCGGCGTCGTCCAGATCGCGCAGCGTGTTGGCGTGAAGCCCGGCGGCCTTCGCAAGGCCTGATCGGCTGAGGCCGGTTTCGGCCAGATGGTCGCGGATGCGGTCGAGAATCTGCTGTGCCATTCACCGGCCTTCTCACATGACTATGTGATGCGCAACCCTGTTCTTCACATCAGGATGTGATGGCGCGCCCCGCCATGCGCTGAAGATAGCGCGCCAGCACGTCCACCTCCAGGTTGACCTCCCGCCCCGGCGCCGCGCCGCCCAGCGTCGTCCATTCGGCGGTGTGGGGGATGATGTTCAGGTGGAAGATGGCGCTGCCGTCCGGCTCGTCGTCCACCGCGTTCACCGTCAGAGAGACGCCGTCCACCGCGATCGATCCCTTGGGCGCGATCATCGGCGCCAGCGCGGCCGACGCGCGGACAGCGATATGGTGCGACCCGTCCACCCGTTCCACCAGCTCAACCCGCCCGATGCCGTCCACATGGCCGGTCACGATATGGCCGCCCAGCTCGTCGCCCACCTTCAGCGAGCGCTCCAGGTTCAGCTTCGCGCCTTCGGCCCACATGGCGGCCGCCGTGCGGCTGACCGTTTCGCCCGACACATCCACGGTGAAGCGGTCTGCCCCCTTCGTGGTGACCGTCAGGCAGACGCCGGAGCAGGCGATGGAGGCGCCGATGGCGACGGATGCCAGATCCAGGGCGGTGCGGATCGACAGCCTCAGATCCTGCCCGGGCTTGCGCTCGATACCCACGATCTCGCCGACGTCGGTGATGATTCCGGTGAACATGAAGCGGGTTTAGGCTGCCGCTTGCCGCAGGGAAAGGGCTGGAATCTGCGAGGGCCCGCGTGCTAGCGTCGCGGCGTGCGGGGGCAATCGGGGCTGCCCCTGCGGGAGGGGCCCTTGCGCAAGATCGCTGCCGTGCTGTTGTACCTGCTCGCCATCGTGCTGCTGGCACTGGCGCCCGTGTTCGGGTCGATCGCCTTCCACGAGGGCGGCAGCGTCCAGACCCATCTGGCCCTGCTCGTCTATGTGCTGGTCGCGCTGATCCCGCTGCTGCTGGGCCTGCTGACCGAGCCGGACGGGCGCCTGATCCCGGCCGGGCTGATCCTGCTGGGCGCGGCCGGCACCGGCGTCGCGCTGACGCTGCTGCTGTCGGCCACCTTCGGCAATCCCCAGCTGCTGGACAGCATCGCGCCGGGCCGCAGCCTGAACCTGTCCGCGCTTGGCCTGCTGTTCACCAGCCTGCCGATGGGGGTGGCCGGCGGAATCCTGTGGCTGCTGGGCCGGCACTGGCGCGATCCGGCGAACCGGCCGAACCGCTACAGTCGGCTGGTGCCCGAAACAGAGGCGGCGGCCGATCAGGCCGGGGAATAGAGCTCCAGCCGGTCCACGCCCAGCATCCGGCTGTCCGCCAGCCGCCACCGGCCGTGGGTTTCCGACAGATCTGCGGGCTTCAGCGCTTCCAGCCCGATGCCGTCGCCGATCAGGATGGGGGCGCGCAGGATCGCCAGCCGGTCCACGCGTCCGGCTGCCAACAGGGTTGCGGCCAGCCCGCCGCCGCCTTCGCACAGGATGCGATTCAGCTGCCGCTCCGCGACCAGCGCATCGAGTGCGGCCAACGAGGGAAGGGCAATGAAGCCGTCGGGCACGGGGCCGGCGGTCAGAATGGCGCGCAGCGGCTGCGGCGCCGTGCTGCCCGGCAGCCGCGCCGTCAGGTGCGGGGCGTCGGCCCTCAGCGTGCCGCCGCCCGCCAGCACCAGATCGGCTTCGGCGCGCAGGGCATGGGCATAGGCGCGGGCCGGCTCTCCGGTGATCCACTGGCTGCGCCCGTCCGCCATCGCCAGCCGCCCGTCCATCGAAAGGGCGAGCTTCAGCGTCAGCTCCGCGCGGCCCGTCGCCAGCCGGCCGGTAAAGCCGGCGAGTTCGCGTCGCGCCTCCGCCTCCATCAGGCCGTGGCTGACATCGATGCCGGCGGCTTTCAGCCGCGCCAGCCCCTGTCCGGCCGTCCGTTCGTCCGGGTCCACCATGGCGACGACTGCGCGGGCGATGCCGGCCGCCGCCAGCGTGTCGGCGCAGGCCGGCCCGCGGGGCGAAAGATGGGCGCAGGGCTCCAGAGTGACATAGGCGGTCGCCCCGCGCGCCGCGTTCCCGGCTTCCGCCAGCGCCATCGCCTCCGCATGGGGTCGGCCGCCATCCTGCGTCCAGCCGCGGCCGACGACGCGGCCCGCCGTCACCAGCAGGCTGCCGACATTGGGGTTGGCGCCGGTCCGCCCGCGCCCGCGCCGGGCCAGCGCCAGCGCGGCTGCCATCCATCTGGCGTCGGCGGCGGCCGTCACCTCAGCTCGTCGCGGCGCGCGCGGCCGCGCGCTCGGCCTCCAGCGCCTTCAGCCGCGCCTGCTCCGCCTCATAGGCGCGGCGGTTCGCTTCCACCTGCGCCCTCAGCTTCGCCATCGCTTCCTCGCGTTCGGAAACGGCATCCTCCGCCGTGCGGTCACCCCGCCAGCTTTCCAGATAGATCACCCGTTCCGGCACCTCGATGCCGCTGTCCATCGCAACCAGGAAGGCGGCGACGATCGCCGCGCCCATGCCGGCGGCGCCAACGGCAAACAGCGTCTTGTACAGCGGCTGTTCGCGCCAGCGCGAAATCAGCCCCTTTCGCGGGGCGTTCCAGGAAAAGCCGTCGGCCGCCTCCAGTTCGCGCTTCATCAGCAGCGCGCGACGGCGCGCATCGTCATCCTCCGAGGTATGGAGGTCGGCGAAGGGCGTCGGCAGCTTGACCGCCTTTGGCTTCTTGATCGGCATTCAGTCTCCGGCGTCGGCCGCCCGGATCACACTCACACCCGCATCGGCATCAGCACATAGAGGGCTTCGGAGTCCTCGGCTTCGCGGATGAGCGTGGGGGCGGCGGCATCCGCCATATGGACTTCGACAAGGTCGCCTTCAACCTGGTCGAGGATGTCGATCAGATAGCGGCTGTTGAAGCCGACGTCGAAACCGGCCGCCGAATAGTCGGCGGGCACGTCTTCGCTCGCGGTGCCGTTTTCCGGGCTGGTCACGCTCAGCGTCACGCGGTCGCGATCCAGGCTCAGCTTGACCGCGCGGGTCTTTTCAGAGGCGATCGCCGTCACCCGGTCCACGCCCTCGCGCAGCGTCGCGGGGTCGATCTTCAGCAGCTTGTCGTTCGCGGTGGGGATCACGCGGCTGTAATCGGGGAAGGTGCCGTCGATCAGCTTGGAGGTGAGGACAGCCTGCCCGATCGAGAAGCGGATCTTCGACTGGCTGAGCGAAATCCCCACATCGCCGCCGCGTTCGTCCAGCAGCTTGCGCACCTCGGCCACGCATTTGCGGGGGATGATGATGTCCGGCATGCCGGACGCGCCTTCGGGCAGCGGGATTTCCACCCGGGCCAGCCGGTGGCCGTCGGTCGCCACGGCGCGCAGCGTGCCGCCGGGCGTGGCCGGCGCATGCACGAAGATGCCGTTCAGATAATAGCGCGTCTCTTCCGTGGAGATGGCGAAGCGGGTCTTGTCGATCAGCGTCACCAGCGTTTCGGCGGGCAGGCTGAACGAGACCGGCAGGTCGCTTTCGCCGATCACCGGGAAATCCTCCCGCGGAAGGGTCTGGAGAGAGAAGCGCGCCCGCCCGGCCGTCACCGCCATCTTGGAGGCGGCGGCATCCAGCGTCACCTGCGCGCCATCCGGCAGCTTGCGCACGATATCGAACAGGGTGTGGGCCGAAACCGTGGTCGCCCCGGCCGTTTCCACGGTCGCGGGCACTTCCTCCACGATCTGGAGATCAAGATCGGTCGCCATCAGCCGCACGGACTGGCCGTCTGCCGACAGCAGCACGTTGGACAGGATCGGAATGGTGTTCCGCCGTTCGACCACAGATTGCACATGGCCCAGCGCCTTCAGAAGTGCGGCGCGTTCAACGACCAATTTCATGCGTTATGGATTCCCTGCCTGGCTGTTTTCCAGACTCTATACAGCAAGCCGGGGGGCGTGGAAGCGGGTTGTTTTGCAGTGCATCACTGCACGTGCAGCGCCACCGCGGTCGCCTCCCCGCCACCGATGCACAGGCTGGCGACACCCCGGCCCCCGCCGCGCTTCTGCAGGGCATGGATAAGGGTGACGAGGATGCGCGCGCCCGACGCGCCGATGGGATGGCCCAGCGCTGTCGCGCCGCCGTTCACATTCACCTTCGCGTGGGGGATGCCCAGCTCCTGCATCGCCACCATCGTCACCACGGCAAAGGCCTCGTTCACCTCGAACAGGTCGGTGCCCTCCACGCTCCAGCCCAGCTTGCCCATCAGCTTCTGCATGGCGGGGACGGGCGCCGTCGTGAACAGGGCGGGCTTCTGTGCATGCACGCTGTGGCCCAGGATGGTGGCCAGCGGCGTCAGGCCGCGCGCCTCGGCCGTTTCGCGGCGCATCAGGATCAGCGCGGCCGCCCCGTCCGAGATGGAGCTGGCGTTCGCCGCCGTCACCGTGCCGTCCGGCGCGAAGGCGGGCTTCAGGCCGGGGATCTTGTCGGGCCGGGCCTTGCCGGGCTGCTCGTCCACCAGCACCTCGCCCGCCTTCGTGGCGACGGCGGTGATTTCGGTGGCAAAGCTGCCGTCCGCGATGGCGCGCTGGCTGCGGGCCAGCGATTCCAGCGCATAGGCGTCCTGCGCCTCCCGGGTGAACTGATAGGCGCGGGCGGTTTCCTCGGCGAAGGTGCCCATGGCGCGGCCCGGCTCATAGGCATCCTCCAGGCCATCCAGGAACATGTGGTCCATCACCCGGCCATGGCCCATGCGGTATCCGCCGCGCGCCTTGGGCAGCAGATAGGGCGCATTGGTCATGCTCTCCATCCCGCCCGCTGCGATGATGGCGGCGGAGCCGGCCTTCAGCGCGTCATGCGCGTCCATCACAGCCTTCATGCCCGATCCGCACATCTTGTTCAGCGTCACGCAGGCGGCGCCCAGATCAAGGCCCGCCTTCAGCGCCGCCTGCCGCGCCGGGGCCTGCCCCAGGCCGGCGGGCAGCACGCAGCCCATCACCACCTGCTCCACGTCGGCCGGGGCCAGCTTCGCGTCGGCGACGGCGGCCTTCAGCGCAGCGGCCCCCAGTTCGGGCGCGGTCACGTCGCGGAAATCGCCCTGGAAGCCGCCCATGGCGGTGCGGCGGGCTGCGGTGATCACGATGTCGGTGGGGGCGTTCATGGCAGGAATCTCCGGCTTGGATCGATGGAAAGATGGCGCAGCGAATGGCTGCCGCCGCTGTTGGCGGTGAAGCCCGCGACGCGCGGGGAAACCAGCGCCCAGCCCAGCGGCTGTACCAGGCCGATGGCGGCGACATCGGCGGCCCACAGCCGTTCGGCGGCGGCAAGGGCGCGCAGGCGGTCGGCGCGGGTGGGGGCCTTCCAGCTGTCGGCATACAGATGGTCGGCCTCGGGCAGGCAGACGCCATGGCTGTTGCGGTTGCACAGGAAGGGCCACAGGAAAGGCAGGGGGCTGTCCACCGGGGTGGCGCGCTGCTGCAGCGCCAGCTGGAAGTCGCCGGCGGCGATTGCCCGGCGCTGGCCTTCGGCGTCACGCCTGACCAGCGTCAGGTCGACGCCCACATCCGCGAGATCGCGCGCGGCCAGTTCGACGATGCGCGCTTCCCCGTCGGACTGGCCGATACTCACGGCCAGTTTCAGCCGGTTCGTTGCGGGATCGTACCCGGCTTCGGCCAGCAGCCGGCGGGCTTCTTCCTGCCGGCCGACGAAGGGTTGCTGAACCCAGGCGGGTTCGGGCGGGGCATAGCCGGCTATGTTGGCGGGTGTCAGCCCGCGCACCTCGGTCGCGTCGCGGGTGCCGAAAAAGGCTTCGCCAAGCGACCGGCGATCGATTGCGATCTGCAGGGCGCGGCGCACGCGGGCATCCTTCAGCGGGGCCTGCTTCTGGTTCAAAAGCAGCAGCAGCGCGGCGCGCGGCTGTTCCAGCCTCAGCGTTTCGCGCTTCGCCGTCACCCGCGCAGCGCCCAGCCCATCCAGCCCGCCGCCCACGACCAGATCGATTTCGCCGCGGTTGAAGCGCTGGATGGCGGCGTCGGCCGGGTGGGGCGCAATGTCCGCCGCCGCCAGCTGCATCTGTTCCGCCCCGAAATAGCGGGGGTTCGCCTTCAGGGCGGTGGCCTGGCTGCCGGCCTGCCGGGGCGCGGCCAGGAAGGCGCCGGCCGTTTCCCGCCCCCTGCGCGAGCGGACGGCGAGCGGCGGCGTCGCGAGCAGCTCCAGCAGTTCGGGCTGCGGGGTGGACAGCCGAAGTTCGACGACACTGTCCAGGGGGGCGTTCACGTCCGTCACGCCGGCCAGCAGATCGCGCGCCATGGCGCCCGCGCCGCCGCGCCGCGCGCGGTTGAGCGAGGCGACCACGTCGGCGGCCTTCACCTCGGCGCCGCCGACGAAATTCGCAGGCCGCAAGCGGAACACGATGGAGAGGCCGTCATCCGACACGCGCCAGCTCTGCGCGAGGCCCGGAACCACCAGCCCCGCCGAGTCGCGCGCGGTCAGCCCGGCGTTCACGGCGTCCGCGATCAGCAGGCGGGCCGCACGGTCGCCCACCGCGTCCACGCGCAGCGGCGGCGCGTCCTCGTCCGCGCCGCGGCAGCCGGCCAGCAGCAGCGGCAGCGCGACCAGGCCTGCGAAGGACAGGCGGGCAAAGGGAAGGCGGGCAGCCATGCCAAGGGCCAATCGCCAGAAATGCCCCCGCTTTCAAGCTGCATGATTATCCTATGCCGCCGGGGCGCTGGAAAGCCGGGGCAGGCGTGGTAGGAAGAGGGCATGCCAAGGGTTTCGAACGACATCGCCGGCCTCGTCGGCCAGACCCCCCTCGTCAGGCTGAAGGGGCCTTCCGAACGCACGGGGTGCGACATCTTCGGGAAGTGCGAATTCATGAACCCCGGCGGATCGGTGAAGGACCGGGCCGCGCTGTGGATCATCCGCGACGCCGAAGCCTCCGGCGCGCTGCGGCCGGGCGGCACCATCGTGGAGGGGACGGCGGGCAACACCGGCATCGGGCTGGCCGTCATCGGCGGCGCGCTGGGGTATCGCACCGTGATCGTGATGCCGGAAACCCAGAGCCAGGAAAAGAAGGACGCGCTGCGGGCGCTTGGGGCGGAACTGGTGCTGGTGCCGGCCACCAGCTACGCCAACCCTGGCCATTATGTGCACACCTCGCGCCGGCTGGCGGAAGAGACGCCGGGGGCCGTCTGGGCGAACCAGTTCGACAATGTGGCGAACCGGCTGGCGCACATCAAATCCACCGCGCCGGAAATCCACGAGGCGCTGGACGGGCGGGTGGACGGCTTCATCTGTGCGGCGGGAACCGGCGGGACAGTGGCGGGCGTGGGGCTGGGGCTGAAGGAGTTCAACCCCGATGTGACGATCGGCCTCGCGGACCCGGACGGCGCCGCGCTCTACAGCTGGTTCACCACCGGCGAACTGAAGGCAGAGGGCAACAGCGTGGCCGAAGGGATCGGGCAGAGCCGGATCACCGCCAACCTGGAGGGTGCGCCGATCGATGTCGCCTTCCGCATCTCCGACCGGGAAGCCTTCCCCATCCTCCACGAGCTGATGGCGAAGGACGGCCTGCATCTGGGCCTGTCCAGCGCGATCAACGTGGCGGGCGCGGAGAGGCTGGCGCAGAACCTGGGGCCGGGCAAGCGGATCGTCACAATCCTGTGCGACAACGGCAGCCGCTATCTCTCCACCATCTGGAACCCGGACTGGCTGCGCCAGAAGAACCTGCCCCTGCCGCCCTGGCGTCAGGACTGACGCGATCCTGTTGCCGTCATGGGCATTGACGCGCCCGTAAAGCCGGGCGCTCGACTTTCGGTTCCGGCGCCCCTACATACGTTTTCATGGATCGCATCCGTGCCGGTCTCACGGGGTTGGCTGCCGTATTTCTGATCACGGCGGTCGCCTCGCTTCTGTTCGCGCCAGACCCGGCGCAACAGGCCAGGGTCGAAGCCGCACAGGCTTCCGAGCCTGGTGAGCCCCTTGCCCAGCTTGGCGTTGCCCCCGGCAGCGAAAAGACGGTTCAGGCCCCGCCTGCGCCGCCGCCCGAAGAGCAGCAGCCGTCTGTTGCCCCCTCCTCGAACAGCGACGGGCTGTTCGGGCCGTCCGGTTCCGCGCCCGCCGGCGAGGATCGGTCCGTCTCGATCTAGGGTCCGATTTTGAACAGCCGGGGCCTTGTGCTGGCGCTGATTCTCGCGCCGATGCTGCTGCTGGGCGCGCAACAGCTGTGGCGCGCGGGCGGCACGCAGCCGCTGCTGCCGGGTCTCGATCCCGATCAGGTCGCCCGGCTCGAACTTCAGCGCGGAGAGGCGCGGGTGCTGCTGGCGCGCGGGCCGGATGGCGGCTGGATCATCCCCAGCGCGGCGGATGCCCCGGCCGATCCGGCGCGCATCGCAACGGCGCTGGATCGTCTGGAGGATCTTCGCGGCCGGCCGGTGGCGGCCGGCGCGGCGGCGGACGCGCGCGAGCCGCTGACGATCCGGCTGTCCGGTGCGGACGGGCAGCTGCTGGGGGAAGCGGATTTCTGGACGACCGAGGCCCAGGCCCGGCCCGGCGGCGAACGGCTGACGATCGCAAAACCCCCGGCGCTGCCGCTTTGGCCCTCTGCCTGGTCGCGGCTGGAAGCGCCGCGCGTGCCGGCCGATCGCATCGCCGCCGTCGAGGAACTGACGCCCGATGGGCCAAAGCTGCTGCCGCCGGACGCCACGGTAGAGGTGGCCCGCATGCTGGCGGACCTGACAGCGAAGGATTTCGTGGCGGGCGCAGACGTCAACTGGGGCGGCGCGCGGCTTCTCCGCGTGAAGCTGACGGACGGCGCGACCATCGATCTGCAGCAGGTGCCGGACGGGGACGGCCGCTATCACCTGCGCCTGACATCCGACACGCTGGACAGCGTGCGCGCCGCGCGGCGCTATGCCTTCCGCGTCGCCGAACCGCTGCCCTGAACCCGGCCATGCGGGACGACATGGGCAATCATGGGCGACGGCCGGCATCGCCCCCGGCGCGCGCCATTCCCAACAGACTTATCCACAATTGTTTGCAAATCTTCGGCGATTCCAGGCGTCCGAAAAAGATATTCAAAACCAACAAATTACAGAGAGTGCCACCGGTCTGACCATAAAATCCCATTGAATACCCATGAAAGCCCATGCTATCCCTTTTCCACAGGGCTGGCAGGTGGTCAGGCCGTTTTCGCACAGGCATTCCCCCGCCTTGCAGAACGCCGGCGCCCGCACTCCCGGAAAGAGGGGATCGGGTCATTCGCGGTTATTTTTCAGGGACTTATGTGAACGGAGTCGATGCCAAGCATCGGCTGTCCGTTCCTGCGCCCCTGCGCGAGACGATCGAGGCGCGGAGCCAGACTCGGGAACTGGTGATCGGCCCTGACGAGCATTCGCCCTGCCTGATCGGCTATGACGTCACCTATTTCGACCGCATCGAATCCCGGCTGGACGAGGAGTTCGCTGCCGACTTCGGGCCGGGGCGGAACCTGAAGTCCCGCTCGATCTTCGGCGCGACCGAGCATCTGAAATATGACGACAACGGCCGGATCATCCTGTCGCCGCTCATGCGGGAGCTTGGGGAGATCGGCACGACCGTGCTGTTCATGGGCCTCGGCCATCATTTCGAGATCTGGTCCCCCGAACAGTTCCTTGCGCAGGAGGGGCAGGACCCCCGCGTGCTGAAGCTGGTGAAGGCGCTTCTCGCCGGGAGGGTGCAGTGAGCGCCGGGGCCGCCGGCCTCGATCATGTGCCCGTGATGCTGGAGGAGGTGATGGCCGCGCTCTCCCTTCGTCCCGGCGTGCGCGTGGTGGACGGCACATTCGGCGGCGGCGGCTATGCCCGCGCCGCGCTGATGGCGGGCGCCGATGTGGAGGGCTTCGATCGCGATCCGCGCGCCATCGTCCGCGCAGCGCCGATGGTTGCGGAATTCGCGCCGCGCCTGCGGCTGTTCAACCGCACCTTCGCGCACATGGCGGATGAACTGGGCGCGGCGAGCGCCGACGCCGTCGCGCTCGATCTCGGCTTCTCCTCCATCCAGATGGATGATCCGGCCTATGGGCTCAGCTTCCAGGCGGATGGCCCGCTTGACATGCGGCTGTCCGGCAGCGGCGAAAGCGCAGCCGATTTCCTGAACACCGCCCCTGAGGGCGAAATTGCCGACGTGCTGTTCCACTATGGCGAAGAGCCCGCCGCGCGCCGGATCGCCCGCGCGATCGTGGCCGACCGCCCGTTCGAGACGACCGGCCCGCTCGCCGCGCTGATCCGGCGCGTGGTGAAGGCCCCGAAAGACACGAAGCGCGACCCGGCGACCCGCAGTTTTCAGGCCATCCGCATTCGGGTGAACGACGAACTGGGCGAGCTGGAGCGCGGGCTGGAGGCGGCTGAAGCCGTGCTGAAGCCGGGCGGCCGCCTCGCTGTCGTCAGCTTCCACAGCCTTGAGGACCGCATCGTGAAGCGGTTCCTGGCGGAACGGTCCGGCAGCCTGCCGGCCGGCTCCCGCCACATGCCCGCGTCGGTCGCGGCCGATGCCCCCAGTTTCGAGCGCCCCGCCAAGGCGGAGCGCCCGTCCGACGCCGAGGTTTCGGCCAATCCGCGCGCCCGCTCGGCCACGCTGCGCTGGGCGCGCCGCACCGCTGCCCCGGCCTGGGGCCAGCGGGTGCGCGCCAACGAGAAAAAGGGGAGGTGAACATGGCAGTCATGATGCGCCAGGCGCCCGACGCGCGCGGCTGGGCCGGGGAAGCCCCTGCGAAATCCGCCGGCCGCCGCACCTGGGCCTCCACCGCCTGGCTGGTCGCAGGCACGATCGCCATCGCGGTGACCAGCTATTCGCTGTCGCTGAAGGTGGCGGCGGAGCGGCGCGACATGGAGCGGCTCGCCCGGCAGAACGCCAGCCTGGAAACGGATCTGAAGGCGCTGGAGGCCGAACTGCGCGTGCGCATGCGCATGCCGCAACTGCAGCGCTGGAACGACAGCGTGCTGGGCATGGTGCCGATCAGTGCCACGCAATATCTGGCGAACCCAGTGCAGCTGGCCGCCTATGGCGACCCGATCGAGACGGCGGCCCCGCCCGCGACGCAGCCGCGCGTGCAGCTGGCCGTGCGCGATCTGGCGCCCGCCGCACCCGTGGTGCCTGCCGCGCCGCGCGCCCTGCTGGTGAGCGCGGAGGCCCCGCCGCGCCCGGCGCCTGCGGTTCGCCCCGCGCCTGTGCAGGCGGCCACGCCCGCCGACCGCCCCGCCATCGAGCGCCCGGCAGAGGCCCCGGCCGACCTGCTGCGCGAAGTGGAAATGAACTTCGGAACCAGCGGAGGCCCCAACCGCTGACATGAGCCCCGCCACCGCGCCCCGCGTCGCCGTCCGCCTTCCGGGCCATCGCCAGATGGCTCTGGGAGTCGCGCGCCAGCGCCTGGCGATCGGGATCCTGCTGTTCATCGCCATGACGGGCCTGCTGGGCGTTCGTCTGGTGGAGCTGTCGCTGTTCGACGGCCCGCCGCGCCGCGCCCTCCCTGTCGCCGCGAACCCCAATATCCGCGCCGAGATCGTGGACCGGAACGGCGTCACGCTCGCCTCCAGCTTCGAAGCCTATGCGCTGGCCGCGCGCCCGCGCGACATCATGGGCAACAAGGAGGCGCTGATCGCGGCGCTGGCCCGTATCCTGCCCGAGCGGCCGGAGGAGTCGATCCGGGCGGCGATCCATCACGACGGCAAGTTCCGCTACATCACGCGGCGCATCTTGCCCGAACAGGCGGAAGCCATCCGCCGCCTGGGCGAGCCGGGGCTGACGCTGGAGCGCGAAGCCGAGCGGCTCTATCCGCACGTCGGCCTCGCCGCGCATCTGGTGGGCTACACCGGCATCGACGGGCGCGGCGAAGGCGGCATCGAGCGCGCCTTCGAGGCCCGGCTGACCGATCCGGCAAAGCTGGATCAGCCGCTGGCGCTCGCGCTCGACGTGCGGGTGCAGCAGGCGCTGGAATCCGAGCTGAAGGCGCAGATGGACCTGCAGAAGGCCAGCGGCGCCGCCGGCGTGGTGATGGACGTGCACACCGGCGAAGTGGTGGCGCTCGCCTCGCTGCCGGCCTTTGATTCCAACCGTCCCGGCGGCCTTGTCGGCATGCCCAGCCACATGAACCGGGCGACGCTCGGCGTCTATGAACTGGGGTCCACCTTCAAGGGCTTCACCATCGCCATGGCGATGGAGGCGGGCGTGCTGCCGCGGATGGACGAGCGCTTTCCCACCACGCCCATCGCGGTGGGACGGTTCCGCATCTCCGACAGCCACCCCAAGGGCTATCCGCTGACGGTGCCGGAAACGCTCATCTATTCCTCCAACGTCGCCACCGCGAAGATGGCCGAGCGCATGGGCCGGCAGCGGCAGGAATCCTTCCTGCGCCAGCTGGGCATGATGGATCGCGCGCCGGGCGAGCTGCTGGAAGCGGGCCGCCCGCTCACGCCGCCGGCCAACAACTGGGGCCTGTCATCGGTGCTGACGGTGGGCTTCGGGCATGGCATCGCGGTGACGCCGCTGCACCTC
>NZ_JAYRCW010000030.1:0-26624 GCF_041909755.1 Sandaracinobacter sp. | reverse complement strand
CCGTCGCGCGCGCTTTCGCATTGGGATCAGCCCGCGGCCTTCGCCATCAGGCTGTGCCGCCGGCTGTAGGCGAAGTAGATCGCAAGCCCGATCAGGTTCCAGAAGCCGAAGCGCACCAGTGTCGTCGTCGGCAGGCTGAACAGCAGATACAGGCAGCCCAGGATCGCCAGCGTCCCCACCACGAAGGGGGCCGGGCTGCGGAACAGCCGTTCGGCGTTGGGTGCGGTGCAGCGCAGGATCATCAGACAGGCGCCGACCGAGATGAAGGCCAGCAGCGTGCCGGCGTTCGCCAGTTCGGCGATTTCGTCCAGGCGGAAGATGCCCGCCACGCCGGCGATGGAAATGCCGGTGATGATGGTGATCAGCGTCGGTGCGCCGGTGCGCGGGCTCACCTTCGCGAGGCGGCGCGGCAGCAGCCCGTCGCGCGCCATCACGAAGAAGATGCGGCTTTGCCCGTACATCATCACCAGGATGACCGAGGGCAGGGCGATGATGGCGGCCAGCGCCACAAGATGCGCGGCCAGCGGCTGGTTCAGCGTGCGCAGCACCAGGGCCAGCGGTTCGGGGGAGTTGGCGAGCTCGGTGTGCGGCAGCGCGCCCACGGCCGCCACGGCGACCAGCATGTAGATCAGCGTGCAGACGGCCATCGAACCGATGATGCCGATCGTCAGATCCCGCTTGGGGTTCTTGGCTTCCTCGGCAGAGGTTGCGACGGCATCAAAGCCATAGAAGGCGAAGAAGACGATGGCCGCCGCCGCCATCACCCCGCGCTGCACGCCGTCGGCATCCAGCGTGGAGCCGAAGCCATAGGGCATGAAGGGCTTCAGATTGCCGCTGTCGAAGGCGGGCATGGCGAACAGGATGAACGCGCCGAGCGCCACCAGCTTGATGATCACCAGGATGATGTTCAGCGTGGCGCTTTCCCGCGTGCCCGCGATCAGCATGCCCATCACCGCCAGCGCGACCAGCACGGCGGGCAGGTTGATGATGCCGCCCGCATGCGGCCCCACCAGCAGCGCCTGCGGCAGTTCGACCCCGGCTGACTGGATCCAGCCGACCAGATAGCCCGACCAGCCGACCGCCACGGTGGAACAGGCCAGCGAATATTCGAGGATCAGGCTCCACCCCACCACCCAGGCGGCGGCTTCGCCAATTGCGGCATAGCTGAAGGTATAGGCGCTGCCCGCCGCCGGGATCATGGTGGCGAGTTCGGTATAGGCCAGCGCCGCGCAGGCGCACACCGCGCCGGCGATCGCGAAGGCGAGGATCACGGCCGGGCCGGCGCGTTCCGCGCCGACGCCCGTCAGCGTATAGATGCCGGTGCCCACGATCGCCCCCACGCCCAGCGCGATCAGGTGCGGCCAGGACAGGGTCTTGGCAAGCGCATGCCCATGGCCGTGTTGCATCACTTCACTCAGGGACTTGCGCCTAGAAAACATTCACGGCCTTTCCGTTGGTTGCGCCCAATTGGTCTTTCAGATCATCCCGCGTGGCGCGGATATGCGCCGACAGCAGGGTTTCCAGCCTGTCGCCATCGCGCGCGAGGAACGCGTCGAGCAGCTGGCGATGTTCCTGATGTGCCCTCGTTTCGCGACCGGCGGGCGCCAGGTGCGCGACGACATAGCGTTCCGCCATGATCGCCAGCCGTTCGACGAGCTGTGCGGTCAGAGGCCTTTCGTCGTTGCGGGTGAGCGCCACATGGAAATCCCGGTTGCGCACGGCGACTTCCGCCAGGTTCACCCCTGCCGCGCTGTCCAGCCGTTCAAAGGCGTCCGCCAATGCGATGCGTTCCGCGTCGCCCGCGTCGCGCGCCGCGCGGGCGGCGGCCCCCGGCTCGATGGCGAGGCGCAGTTCGAAAATCTCGTCCAGCTGCCGGGCGGAAAGCGGCCGCACCTGATAGCCCCGGTTGGCGTGGCTCAGGATCAGCCCGTCCTGCTCCAGACGGGCCAGCGCTTCGCGCAGCGGAATCTTGCTGATGCCCAGCTCGGCGGCCAGCGCGTCCTGCCGGATAGGGGCATTGTCGGCCAGCCGGCCTGTCACGATCTGCTCGCGCACGATCTCGTACACACGGTCCGAAAGGGTGCGCACGACAAGGCTCAAGCAGGGCTCCTCATTTGACCTGGAAGCCCTCCCAGAACGGATCGGCGCGGTCAATCCAGATCGTGTTCAGCCCCGTCTGGATCGCGGATCCCTCGATGGAGGGGATGATCGCGGGCTGGTCGCCCAGCCTGGTTTCCGCCTCCACGCGGCCGGTGAAGCGGCTGCAGATATAGCTTTCGTGCACGAAACTCTGCCCCGGCTTCAGCCGGCCCTGCGCGTGCAGATGCGCCAGCCGGGCCGAGGTGCCGGTGCCGCAGGGGCTGCGGTCGATCGCCTTGTCACCATAGAAGACGGCGTTGCGGCCATCCGCACCTGCATGCTTCGGCCTGTCGGCCCACAGGATGTGGCTGACGCCCCGGATCGTCGGGTCCAGCGGATGGACCGGCTCATAAACGGCGCGGACGGCTTCGCGCAGCCGGCCCGACAGCTCGACGATGCGGGATGCGCCAAGGTCGTCGAGCCCGGTGTAGGCGCCCTGCGGCTCGACGATGGCGTAGTAATTGCCGCCATAGGACACATCGACCTTCAGCGGGCCGAGGCCGTCCAGCTCCACCTCGATCCCCCAGGCCGCCACATAGGCCGGCACATTGGTGATCTTCACCGACGTCACCCTGTCGCCCGCGGTTTCATAGGCGATGTCGATCAGCCCGGCGGGCACCTCGATCTTCAGCCGGCCCGGCGTTGCCGGCGTGACCAGCCCGTTTTCAAGCGCGAAGGTCACCATGCCGATCGTGCCATGGCCGCACATCGGCAGGCAGCCGGAGGTTTCGATGAACAGGATGCCGACGTCTGCATCCGGCGTGGTCGGCGGATAGAGGAAACCGCCGGACATCATGTCGTGCCCGCGCGGCTCGAAGCAGAGGCCGGTTCGGATCCAGTCGAACCGTGCCAGGAAATCCTGCCGCCG
Source organism: Sandaracinobacter sp. (assembly GCF_041909755.1). Taxonomy (NCBI): domain Bacteria; kingdom Pseudomonadati; phylum Pseudomonadota; class Alphaproteobacteria; order Sphingomonadales; family Sphingosinicellaceae; genus Sandaracinobacter; species Sandaracinobacter sp. The sequence continues at coordinate 23,617 of NZ_JAYRCW010000030.1, read as the reverse complement.
TTCCGACATGTTGCTGCCCTTCAGCAGCGGGGCCCCGCCCGCCACGAGGCGGACGGGGTTGCCGGCGGTATGACCATCGATGCAGAAGAAGGTGTGGCGCATGGGGGCGATCAGGCCGCCTTGCTGGCGCCCAGCGCCGGCCGGGTCGCTGCCGCCTTCTCCACCATCGCGATGACCTGGGCGCGGCGGGCGCCTTCCAGCACATAGCGGGGCGGCAGCACCCGTTCAGAGCCGCGGCCCATCACTTCCTCGGCCAGCTTGATCGACTGGACCAGATCGTGATCGGCATCCAGGTGAAGGAGCGGCATGAACCAGCGATAGATTTCCATCGCTTTCGCATGATCGCCCCGTTCGAACGCGGCGACCAGTTCCACGGATTCCTTCGGGAAGGCGTTGGTGAGGCCAGAAACCCAGCCCTGCGCGCCCAGATACAGGCCTTCCAGCGCGACGTCGTCCAGCCCCGCGAACAGGGTGAAGCGGTCGCCGAAATCGTTGCGGATGTCGGTGAAGCGGCGGGTATCCGGCGCGGATTCCTTGATCGCGACGATGTTCTTCACATCCTTCACCGCGTCCAGCACCTCGTTGCCGATGGTGGTGCGATAGGCGGGCGGGTTGTTGTAGAGCATGATGGGCAGGCCGGTCTTTTCCGCCACGCCTTTGAAGTGGGCGGCGAGTTCGGCGGGCTTCGGCACATAGACCATGGGCGGCAGCAGCATCAGCCCGTCGGCGCCGGCCTTTTCGGCGGCCTGCGCATAGCGGGCGGCGCGGCGGGTATCATATTCCGAAACGCCGGTGATCACGGGCACGCGGCCCTTCACGACCTCCACGATGGCGGTGAGGACGGTGACCTTCTCCTCGAACTCCAGCGAGTTGTTTTCGCCCACCGTTCCCAGTGCGATCACGCCGGTGACGCCGTCGCGGATCAGATCATCGACCACGCGCTGCGTATCCTGTACGTCGATCGACAGGTCTGCCCGAACCTGGGTCGTCACTGCCGGGAAAACGCCCTTCCAACCGATTGCCATGGTCTTGTCCCAATCCGATGTCTGTTTGACTTCGAATATCGTATACGATACGGAATCGGGCATGGCAAGCGGGCAAATTTCATGAGCCGGATCCTGGTGATCGGCGGCGGTGTCGTCGGGCTGTCGTCTGCGCTGGCGCTTGCCCGGGTGGGACATGCAGTGACCGTGCTGGAACCCGATGCTGCGCGGCAGGCCGCCAGCTGGGGCAACGCCGGGCATATTGCGACGGAACAGGTGGCGCCGCTGGCATCGCCCGACACGCTGATGTCGGCCTGGCGGCGCCGGTTCGCGGCCGGGGGCGCCATGGACCTGCCGCTGGCGCAGGCCGGAACCTGGCTGCCCTTTGCCCTGCGCTTCCTGAACGCCAGCAGCAGCGACCGGTTCGAGGATGGCTGCAACGCCATGCGCCCGCTTCTCGCTGCGGCCCTTCCCGCGTGGGAGCGGCTGACCGGGGTGCTGGCCCGGCCGGTCCTGCTGAAGCGGGACGGGCATCTGGTGGCCTGGGAAAGCGAGGCGAGCGCGGCAAAGGGCCGGGCGGCCTGGTCGGCGGCCGATACCGGTACGGCCTCTGTGCGCCCGGCGGACACGAACGATCTGGCCGCGATCCGCACCCTGACGACAGCGCCCATCGCCGGGGCGGTTCGGTTCGCCGGCACGGCGCAGATCGCGGACCTTGGGCAACTGGCGGATGCGCTGGAAGCAGCGCTGCGGGCGGCGGGCGGGCACATTCTGCGACAGTCCGGCACCGTGGCGGTGCAGGGCGCGCGGGCGTTCGTGCCGGGGCACGAGGCAGATCTTGTGCTGGTGTGCGCAGGGGCGCGCAGCGCCGCGCTTGTGGCACCTGCCGGGATGTCGGCGCCGCTGATTGCCGAGCGGGGATATCATATCCGCTGGGATGCCGGATGCTGGCCCGCCGACCTGCCGCCGCTGGTGTTCGAGGATCGCTCGATGATCGTCACCCGCTATGCCACTGAACTGCAGGCGGCGAGCTTCGTGGAGTTCGGCAGCCCGGACGCGCCGCCCGACCCGCGCAAATGGGCGCGGCTGGAAGCGCATGTGGCGGCGCTGGCTCTGCCTGTGACGGGGCCCTTCACCCGCTGGATGGGCGCGCGGCCGACGCTGCCGGATTATCTGCCCGCCATTGGCCGGTCGCGCAGCGTTCCGAATCTGCTCTATGCCTTCGGCCACCAGCATCTGGGCTTGACGCTGGCGGCCGTCACGGCCGAACTGATGGCGGCGCTGGTGGCGGGGGACGAGCCCGCCGTGCGGCTGAACCCGTTCAATCTCGCCCGCTTTGGAGGACGCCCATGATTGGTGGCTCGACCGCAGACGCCGAACTGGCGACACTGACCCCCTGGGCCAGCCGCGCCCCGGCGATTTCGCATGAGGAGCGGCAGGCCCGCATCGCCCGCGCCCGCGCTGCAACCGCCGCCCTCGGCGCAGACGCGCTGCTGGTGAACGCAGGCCCCAGCCTGCGCTATTTCACCGGCGTCAGCTGGGGCGCCACGGAACGGCTGGTGGCGCTGCTGCTGCCCGTTTCGGGTGAGCCGATCATGATCTGCCCGGCCTTCGAGCTGGGATCCCTGCAGGCCGAACTGGCGATTTCCGCCGACATCCGCCTGTGGGAAGAGGATGAAAGCCCCACCGATCTCGTGGCGGCCTGTCTGCCTGCGGGCGCTGTGCTGGCGATCGACCCGCTGCTGAACTTCGGCGCCGCGCGGCGGCTGGGCGACAGGCTCGCCACGCTCGATGGGGCGCCCGCCATCGACGGCCTGCGCATGTTGAAATCGCCCGCCGAACTGGCGCTGATGCAGCAGGCGAAGGACATGACGCTGGAGGTGCATCGCCGCGCCGCCCGCATCCTGGCCCCCGGCATCCGCGCCAGCGAGGTGAAGCGCTTCATCGATTCCGCGCACCGGGCGCTGGGGGGAATGGGCTCCACCTTCTGTGCCGTGCAGTTCGGCCGCGCCACCGCCTTCCCCCACGGCCTTCCGGGCGACCAGCAACTGGAGGAGAACCAGCTGGTGCTGATCGACACCGGCACCACGGTGGAAGGCTATCATTCCGACATCACGCGCAGCTATGCCTTCGGCAATGTGGGTGACGAGATCGCCGGCCTGTGGGCGCTGGAAAAGGAGGCGCAGGCCGCCGCCTTTGACGCCGTGGTGCCCGGCGCGCCTTGCGAAAGCGTGGACGCAGCCGCCCGCACCGTGCTGGAACGAGGCGGGCTCGGCCCCGATTACCGCCTGCCCGGCCTTCCGCACCGCACCGGCCACGGCATCGGCCTCGCCATTCACGAACCCTGCTACCTCGTCCGCGGAGACAGGACGCCGCTGGCCGAGGGGATGTGCTTTTCCAACGAGCCGATGATCGTGGTGCCGGACCGCTTCGGCATCCGGCTGGAAGACCATTTCCATGTGACGGCGACCGGCGCGAAATGGTTCACCGAGCCGCAGCTGTCGCTGGAGCGGCCGTTCGGCTGAGGCCGGTCGCAATGGTCAGTCCGGGTTGCTCCATTTGCCCCCGGCCGCGATCAGCTCGTCCGTGCGGCGTTCGATTTCGGAGACCGGGGCGGAGCCGAGCGCGAGGATTGCGTCGTGGAAGGCGCGGATGTCGAACTGCTCGCCCAGTTCCGTCTCTGCCCGTCGCCGCGCCTTCAGGATGGCCAGCTGCCCGACATAGTAGCTGAGCGCCTGACCCGGCCAGGCGATGTAGCGATCCACTTCCGTCTCGATCTCGTGGGGGGCGAGAGCGGTATTGTCCTTGAGATAGGCCTGCGCCTGTTCCCGGCTCCAGCCCTTGGCGTGCAGGCCGGTATCCACCACCAGCCGAGAGGCGCGCCACGCCTGATAGGAGAGCATCCCGAACAGGTCATAGGGCGTTTCATACATGCCCATTTCCTCGCCCAGAATCTCGGAATAGAGCGCCCAGCCCTCGCCATAGACGGACAGGTAACTGTCGCGTCGGAAGGCGGGGAGATCCTTGTTTTCCGCCGCCAGCGGCATCTGGAAGGCGTGGCCCGGCGCGCTTTCGTGCAGCGTCAGCGCGACGAGCGAATAGAGCGGGCGGGCGGGCAGATTCCAGGTGTTCACAAGGTAGATGCCCGGCCCGCCGCGCCCGCCCGTGTAGAAGGGGGCGAGATCGTCGGGCACCGGCTTGATGGCGAAGCGGCGGCGGGGGAGGTGGCCGAAATACTGGTCCGCGTTCGCGTCGAACGTCTTGGCGATCCAGGCGGCGCGGTTCAGCAGCTCCTGCGGGGTCTTCGCATAGAATTGCGGATCGGTGCGCAGGAAGGCGAGGAAGGCTGGGAGGTCGCCCTGGAAACCGGCCTGCTGCTTCACCTCCTCCATCCGGGTGCGGATCCGCGCCATCTCGGCAAGGCCGATTTCGTGCACCTGTTCGGGCGTGAGATCGAGGGTGGTGAACTCCCGCACCTTCGAGGCGTAATAGGCGCGGCCGTCCGGCAGGTCATAGGCGGCGAGCGCGGTGCGCGCGCCGGGTTCATACTCGGTGCGCAGGAAGGCCAGCAGCTTCGCATGCGCGGGCACCACGGCTTCGCGGATGGCGGCGGCGGCGTCCGCGCGCAGGGCCGCCTGCTTCGCCGCCGGGATGCTGGCAGGCATCCGGCGGAAGGGTTCGTAGAACAGATTGGCTTCCGGGGTTTTCGCCTCTGCGACTTGCGCCACGCCGATGTCGCGGCCCTTCAGCGTGATCCTCGCCGGCGTGAAGCCGCGCGCCAGCCCGGCGCGCATGTTGGCGATGTTCTGGTCGAAATAGCGCGGCATGTCGCGCAGCATGGCGATATAGGCGCGATAGTCGGCCTCTGTGCGGAAGGCCGCGCGCGCCACATAGCCGAGGTCGCCCCAGAAGCTGGTGTCGCTGTTCAGCGGCTTTTCCCAGTCGCGGAAGCGCTGTTCGGCCAGCAGCGCCTCGATCTGGCCGCGATAGACGGCGTAGTTCACCTTCTGCCCGGGCGACAGCGCCGATGGATCGATGCGATCCAGCGCGGCGAGCGTGTCCGACCAGCGCTTCAGCTTTGCCGCCTGCGCCGCCGGGCTCACGTCGGGCAGGTGGAACAGCGTGTCGGCGCGATCTTCGCTGGGGGGCAGCTGTGCGCTTCGCCAGCCATATTCCGCGTCGGTCAGCGAGGTGAGCGCCTCATCCGCCGTCTGCGCGTGCGCCGCCGTCGCCATCATGATCGCCCCTGTCAGCAGGATTGCAGCCCGTTTCATCCGTTTGATCCGATTGCCAGAATGTCCGCGTGCAGTTGGGCGGGAATCCGCACGCCGTCCCGCAGGGAGGTCGCCCGGGCGGCATAGCGGCGGGCGGAGGGAAGGCGGGCGCCCTGGCCTTCGATGCTGTCGAACATGGCTTCGGCCGCCGCGAACCTCCCTGCCAGGCCGGCGCCCAGAAATCCCGCGGGATCAAGCGCGATCACCAGTTCTCCGCCGATGGGAGACCCCATGCGCCCGCCGTCTGCTGCCAGCGATTCGGCGCTGGTCATGTCGCCGATCAGCGGCCCGGCCAGCAGCTCGACCATGGCGGCGAGCGCGGATCCCTTGTGGCCGCCGAAGGTGCGCATGGCGCCATCGAGCACGGAGGCGGCATCGGTGGTGGGATTGCCGGCGGCATCATAGCCCCAGTCCTCCGGCACTGGCTTTCCGGCGCGGCGGTGCAGCTCGATCTCGCCCCGGGCGACGGCGCTGGTCGCGAAATCGAACACGAAGGGGTCACGCCCCGGGCGGGGCCAGCCAAACGCGATCGGGTTGGTGCCGAACACCGGCTTCGTGCCGCCGGCGGGCGCCACCCAGGCATGGCTCGGGGTGAAGGCCAGTGCGACAAGGCCATGGGCGGTGACCGCCTCCACCTCGGGCCAGAGGGCGGCGAAATGCACGGAATTGGTGACGGCAAGGGCAGCGATGCCATGCCGGCGGGCCTTTTCCACCAGGAGCGGCAGCCCGCGTTCGAAGGGCAACTGGGCAAAGCCGCCCCGGCCGTCCACCTTCACCAGCGCCGGGGCGGGTTCGGTGATGTCGGGCACGGCATCCGGCACGGCGACGCCCTTTGCGACGCTGTTGGCTGCGACAAGCAGGCGGTAGATGCCGTGGCTGGCGCAACCGTCGCGTTCGCCGGCGACCATGGTTTCGGCGACGGCGTCGGCATGATCGGGGGCGAGGCCGACGAGGCGGAGCTTTGCGCGGGCCAGTGTGCGCAATTCGTCCAGCGTCATGGAAACGCTGTTCATTTCACCTTCTCCGTGAACAGGCGCACGCCGAAAACGGGGCCTGCCGTGTTACGGTCATGCGGCACGAACTTCACGCGCACGCTGGCCTTCCCCTGCGTGAGGGCCGGCGGGACGGGGGTGTCGATGTCGATGAACTCCCCGGGCCTGTCGTGTCCCAGCTTCTGGGTGGCGATCTTCTGCCCGTCGATCAGGATATCGAAGGTACGGGGGCGTTCGTCGCCCCAGTAGGTCGCCTGCAGCACCAGCGGGCCGGGCTTCACCTTCATGCTGAACTCGATGAAGCCGCCTGACCGGGCGTCGCGCCCCTGCCGGCCGCGATAGACGACCGGGTAGGAGATTTCGCTGGTGAGGTCATGGTCGCGCTCGGGCTGCATTTCGCCCAGGTGCATGACATCGACGGATCGCGCGGCGAGATCCTTGAGCCGTGCCTGCTCCGCCAGGAAGGCAGCCTCTTCCGCGGCCCATTCGCCGTCGGTGAAGCGGCGGAAATAGACGGCGCTCAGCCGCCGGTGCTGGCGGTGGAAGGGGGCGAAGGCGAGGTCGCCCGGACGCCCCACGCCCCGCGCGGCATAGAGCGCATTCGCGGGATCGGACGCGCTGAAACCGGCCAGCAGGTCCGCGCCGACGAGAGCGGGCGCCGCGCCCGTGAAGGGCTTGTCGGCCGGGCCAAGGTCTGCCGCCAGCACCAGCGGGCCGCGCAGCACGGCGACGGTGCCGTCGTCGCCCGGCGTCGGTTCCAGCCGAAGTGTCATTGGCAGGCGGATGGTGAGGCTGTCGCCCGCCTTCCAGGTGCGCGTCACGCGGGCATAGCCGTTCGCGATCTGCGCCTCGGCCTGCTTGCCGTTGACCGTCAGCACTGCCTTGCCCGCCGCCCAGCCCGGCACCCGAAGCGCGACCGGGAAGCGGCCGGATTTCAGATGGGAAAAGCTCAGTATGGCATCGCCGGAATAGGGGTAGCCCGTTTCCAGCGACAGCTGCGCTCTCCGCGCGGCCCATTGCGCGTCTGCCGGAATATAGAGGTTCACGAACAGCGTGCCGTCAGTCCCTTCCCAGAAGATGCTGTCGCCGTGCTTTGCATGGGCCTCCATGCCGGAGCCGACGCAGCACCAGAACTGGTTGTCCTCTGCGCTGGAATGTTCGCGGGCGATGCCGGACATCAGCGGCGTCATGTAGGTGAAGCCGCCCGTCTCCGGGTCCTGCGCGGCCAGCGTGTGGTTCAGATGGGTGCGCTCATAATAATCGAACAAGGCACCGTCGGGCTGCCAGGCCCACAGGTGCCGCGTCAGCTTCATCATGTTGTAGCTGTTGCAATGCTCGCAGGTCTGCTCGGTGATGTGCTTCGCGATCTGGTCGGGCTCGAAAAAATACTCCCGGTCCGCATTGCCGCCGATCACATAGCTGTGATGGCCCGTCACCCGGTCCCAGAAGAAGCGCGCCGCCTTCGCCCGATCGGGGGCGCCCGACACCTCGTGAATGCGCGCCTGCGCGATCAGCTTGGGGATCTGCGTGTTGGCGTGGATGTTCGCCAGCCGGTCCTCGCCGGCGAAGATCGGGTCCAGCACCTTCCTGTCGTAGAGAAGCGCCGCCATCTTCAGCCAGCGGGGATTGCCGGTGCGGTGGGCCAGTTCGGCATAGCTTTCGGCCAGCCCGCCATATTCGCAGGCCAGCACCTGCTGCACCTGATCCGCTGTCAGGGGCGCGAAGACCCGCTCGAAATAGGCTGCAAGCCCTTCCACCACGGACAGCGCCTGCGCGTTGCCCCACGCGCCATGCACGTCCAGCAGGCCCGCGAACAACTTGTGCATGGTGTAAAGCGGCGCCCAGCTGCCGTTCAGGTCGAAGCCGGTCGAACGGATTTCGCCGCGCATGATCTCGGGGAAGATCTCTTCCCCGTCGACCACGGTTCCGTCCTTCCGCTTGCGGCCCAGCGCGCCGACATAGCCCGTGCCGCGCTTCGCCTGCGCCTCCGCCAGTTCCGCCACGATATAATCCGCCCGGCGCCGCATTTCCGCATCGCCCGTCTGCTGTTGCATCAGCACCAGCGCGGTCAGGTAATGGCCCAGCGTGTGGCCGGCGATGGTGTCGGATTCCCAGCCGCCATAGATGGGGGCCTTCGGGTCCAGCCCGGCATATTTGCGGAAATTGTGCAGCAGCCGATCGGGTTGCAGGCGGTGCAGATAGGCGCGGTTCGCTTCAACCGCCCGGGCGTGATCGGACGGCTTCAACCGCACGGCAGACAGCGGCAGCGGTCTTGCCTTCACATCGCCGGCCGCGGGGCGGGCGGCCAGATTCGCCGTGGGGGCGGCCATGGCTGCGGCGCCGGCCAGAAGCTGTCTGCGGTTCAGCGGCAGCATCTCGTCTCCCTTGGCTGCAATATCGTATACTATAGACGAATGCAGAGTCGGGGGTCAACCGGGGCCGCAGCTTTGGTCGCCTAGAACGCCATCCCAAGCAGCCTGCCCAGATCCGCCAGCGCCTGATCCTCGCTGCTCACCTTGATCGCCGACATGCCCAGCGCGGCGGCCGGTTTGCAGTTGATGCCGAGATCGTCGAGATAGATGCAGCGGGCAGGATCCAGCGTCAGCGCCTCGCACATCATCCGGTAGATCTGCGGATCGGGCTTGCGGACGCCCGCCTTCGAGCTTTCGATCACATGGTCGAAGCGGGCCATCACCGCCGCGACCGCAGCTGCCTTTTCCGAATCTCCCGTCATGCCCGGCCCATGGCCGACCTGCGCATTGTTGGTGATGCAGCCGATCGCGAATCCGGCCGTCTTCAACGTATCGAGGGCGGCGACCATGCGGGGGCGGATGTCCCCCGCGAGAAGCGCCAGCACCTCGGCGCCCCGCACATCATGGCCCAGCGCCAGCGCCTCGGCGCGGAAGGCGGTGTCGAAGGCGTCGCCGTCGATCTCGTTGCGCTCCAGCAGGGCCCAGGCGTTGCTGTCGGGGTTGCGGGCGTTCACCCCCCGGATGAAGCCATGCGGCAGTCCGCGCGCGGCTTCGTGCCGGTTGAACGCTTCGAACGGCGAGCTGCTGATCACCCCGCCAAAATCCCACAGAACCGCGCTGAACCTGTCTGTCACCTGTGTCCTCCCTGCTGCATCGCCTGAGTGAGAGCTGGATCGGCCGAGCGCAACTGGGAAGACTGCTTGCCCCACGGCCCCCAAGCTGGCACCGAAAGCGCATGGGAAAGACACTGACGTGGTGGATCCTCGGCGCGCTGCTGCTGGGGCTTGTGGTTGGCTTCGGGGTGAACAGCGCCGCTTCGCCGGAAACGGTGAAGGAGGTCGTCTATTTTCTGGGGATCGTGACGGACCTGTTCCTGCGGCTGATCAAGATGATCATCGCCCCGCTGGTGTTCGCGGCGCTGGTGTCGGGCATCGGCCACATGGGCGGCGACGCAAAGGCGCTGGGGCGGATCGGCGGGAGGGCGCTGGCCTGGTTCGTCGGCGCGTCGTTCGTCTCGATCGTGATCGGCATCTTTGCGGTGAACCTGCTGCAGCCGGGCGTGGGGCTGGATCTGCCGCTGCCGCCCGCAACGGCCGAAAGCGGGATCACCACTGCCGGCTTCGACCTGAAGAAGTTCGTGACCCACCTGGTGCCCAAGTCCATCTTCGAGGCGCTGGCAACCAACGAGATCCTGCAGATCGTGATCTTCAGCCTGTTCGCCGGCGTTGCGCTTGCGAAGATGGGGGAAAAGGGCGCCCCAATCCTGAAGGCGGCCGATGCGATCATGCATCTGATGCTGATCGTGACCGGCTTCGTGATGCGTTTCGCGCCGCTCGCCGTGTTCGCGGCCGTCACCGCCACCATCGCCGAACGCGGGCTGGGCGTGCTGATCACATATGGCGCCTTCATGGGCGGCTTCTATGTGGCGCTGGCGCTGCTGATGGCGGTGATCCTGTTCGCCGGCGGGCTGGTGATCGGGATGCGCCGGGTGGGGCGGCTGGCGCTGGAAATCCGCGACCCGTTCGTGCTGGCCTTCACCACCGCCAGTTCCGAGGCGGCCTATCCCCGCACCCTGGAAGCGCTGGAGCGGTTCGGCGTGCCGCCCAAGATCGCCAGCTTCGTGCTGCCGCTGGGCTACAGCTTCAACCTCGACGGTTCGATGATGTACTGCTCCTTCGCGACGATCTTCATCGCGCAGGCCTATGGCATCGACCTTTCGATCGCGCAGGAAGTGGCGATGCTGCTGATCCTGATGGTGACGTCGAAGGGCATGGCCGGCGTTCCGCGCGCCAGCCTGGTGGTGATCGCCGCCACGCTGGGGCAATTCAACATTCCCGAAGCCGGGCTGATCCTGATCCTGGCGGTCGATCACTTCCTGGACATGGGGCGCTCCGCCACGAATGTGGTTGGCAATGCGGTGGCGACAGCCGTGGTCGCTGAATGGGAAGGGAAACGTTCCGCCGACGACAAGGCATCGGCCTGACGCGTTTTGCGGAGTTGAACTCCGCACTCCCTTGACTCCGGTGCCGGTTGGGTTACGCTCCCCTCAACTAAAGAGGGAGTGAGACGATGGCCACGCTTGCACGTCCGGCGGCATTGCCGCTGGAAGTACTCGATATCGGGAACCCGCATCTCTGGACCGAATATACCCATGTGCTGCCCTATCTTGCGGAGATGCGGCGGGCTGGGCCGGTGCACTGGTGCCCGGAAAGCATGTACGGGCCTTACTGGAACATCGTTTCGCACCACCACATCATGGAGGTGGAGGGGCGGCCCGACATCTTCTCGTCGAGCTGGGAACGGGGCGGAATCACCATCGCAGACCGGCCCGAAGGCCGGCAGGACGAGCCGCAGATGCCGATGTTCATCGCGATGGACCGGCCCGAGCATACCGGCCAGCGCCGCACCGTGGCGCCCGCCTTCACCCCGGCCGAAATGGTCCGTCAGACGGCCGACATCCGCCGCCGCACCGCCGAACTGCTGGACAGCCTGCCGGTTGGCGAGGAGTTCGACTGGGTGGACAAGGTGTCCATCGAGCTGACGACGGGCATGCTCGCCATCCTGTTCGATTTCCCCTGGGCCGACCGGCGGCTGCTGACGAAATGGTCTGACGCGGCGACCGATTTCGAAGCCATCGAGGACGATGAGCTGAACAAGAAGCGCTGGGAAGAGCTGTTCGAGATGGTCGCCTATTTCACCAACCTGTGGAATGAGCGCGCCAACAAGGAGCCGCGCCCCGACCTGATTTCGATGATGATCCATTCGGACGCGACGAAGAACATGACCCCGCAGGAATATCTGGGGAATCTGGTTCTGCTGATCGTGGGCGGAAACGACACGACGCGGAACACCATGTCGGGCTCCGCGATGGTGCAGAACCTGTATCGCGACAACTGGTCGAAGATGATGGCGGATCCGTCGCTGATCTCGAACGGGGTGTCCGAACTGATCCGATGGCAGACGCCCCTGGCGCACATGCGCCGCACCGCGACACAGGATTTCGAAGTGGGCGGCCAGCTGATCCGCGCCGGCGAAAAGGTCGTGATGTGGTATCTTTCCGCCAACCGCGATGAAGGCATCTTCCCCAACGCCGACATCTTCGATCCCACGCGGGAAAATGCGCGCCGCCACCTGAGCTTCGGTTTCGGCATCCACCGCTGCGTGGGCGCCCGCCTGGCCGAGCTTCAGATCGGCATCCTGCTGGAGGAAATGCAGAAGCGGCGCATGAAGGTGGAGATCACCGGCGAACCGGTGCGCGTCTATTCCTCGTTCGTGCACGGCTTCCGCGGCCTGCCCGTGGTGATGACGCGGGGCTGATCGCGCCGTCCGAAGATTGGAGCGCCCCGGCCGGATGCGGCCGGGGCGTTTCGCTTATCTGTAGTCCGGCGCCGGCCGGCCCTTCGGGTCAGGCCCGTGGCGGTTCGGGCCGGGGGTGCCGTCGATCAGGGCGAACACAAGGATCACCAGGCTGCCGATGGCCGTCAGGCTGATCAAGATCCACCAGCCGCTGTTGCCGCTGTCGTGGATGCGGCGCACCGTGACGGCGAGCGAGGGCAGGAACAGGGCGAGCGAAGCCAGCGCAATGGCTGTGATCGGCCAGGTGGCGGCCGGCACGCCCTGCGCTCGCACGGCGATCTCGTCTGGCGTGGCGCCATGCGGAATGGGGCCGATGCTGCCGATCAGCCAGGCCATCAGCGCCCCGAACAGCAGGATCATGAACAGCTGCCAGAGCCAATATTCCTTCCGCCGCGCCCGGCCGGAGAAGGTTGCATATTTGCGAAGCGGTTCGAACATCAGTGACATGGAAGCCCCCTTGCCGACGGGTTGAGGCCTGATTTCTAGCGCAGGCCCCGCGCCTTAGCCAGCAGCGACGCGGTCGTCCGCTTCATGCCGCGACTACGCGGCGGCGAAACCCCAGCGCTTCGGCCACATGGGCGCGGCCGGTCTGCGCCTGCCCGTCCAGGTCGGCGATGGTGCGGGCGACGCGCAGCACCCGGGTCCAGGCGCGGGCCGACAGTTTCATGGATTCGGCGGCCCGCAGCAGAAGCAGCCTTGCGTCCTCTGAAAGCAGGTCCGGCGTTTCCAGCTGCTTGCCCTCCGCCTCCGCATTGGTGCGCGCCGGGGTGCCCGCATAGCGCCCGGCCTGCATCCGGCGTGCGGCGGCCACGCGGGCGGCCACATCGGCGCTGCGCTCGGCGGCCGGCGGCAGCGCGAGGTCAGACGCCTTCACCGCCTCGATGTCCACGAAGAGGTCGATCCGGTCCATCAGCGGGCCTGAGATCTTCGACTGATAGTCGGCGGCGCAGCGGGGCGCACGGGAACAGGCAAGCGCGGCATCGGCCAGATGCCCGCAGCGGCAGGGGTTCATGGCGGCGATCAGCTGCACGCGCGCCGGATAGGTGACATGCAGCGCCGCGCGCGCCACCTCCACCTCGCCGCGTTCCAGCGGCTGGCGAAGGGCATCCAGCGCGCCACGCTGGAATTCGGGCAGCTCGTCCAGGAACAGCACGCCCAGATGCGCCAAGCTGACTTCGCCGGGCCGCGCGCGGGTGCCGCCGCCCACCAGGGCCGGCATCGAAGCCGAATGATGCGGCGCGCGGAACGGGCGAGCGCGGGCGATCTTGCCGCCCTCCAGCGTTCCGGCGAGCGAAGCGATCATCGCCACTTCCAGAGCCTCCGCCGTCGAAAGCTCCGGCAGGATTCCGGGCAGGGCAGCCGCCATCATCGACTTGCCCGCGCCGGGCGGACCGCACATCAGCAGGTTGTGGCCGCCCGCCGCCGCGATCTCCAGCGCGCGCTTGGGTGTTTCCTGGCCCTTCACATCGCCAAGATCGGGGCCGGCAAAGGCGCGCACCTCCAGCCGGGCGGGATCGGGCGGCGACAGCGGATCGCCGCCCTTCAGATGGGTGACAAGGGCATGAAGATCGGGCGCGGCCAGCACCTCCATCCCGTCTGCCGTGCCGGCGAGCCACGCCGCCTCTGGCCCCTGCGCTGCCGGGCAGATCAGCCCCAGCCCGCGCCCGGCGGCGTGCATGGCCGCCAGCAAGACGCCGGGCGAGGGAGAGATGCGGCCGTCGAGCGACAGTTCCCCGACGACGACATAATGGGCGAGCGCTTCGGCATCGACCACGCCCATCGCGGCCAGCAGGCCCAGCGCGATGGGCAGATCATAGTGCGAGCCGGCCTTTTCGAGGTCGGCCGGCGCTAGATTCACCGTGATCTTCTTCGCCGGCATGGCAAGCCCGAGCGCGGCAAAGGCCGCCGAAACCCGGTCGCGGCTTTCCTTCACCGCCTTGTCGGGCAGGCCGACGACCACGAAACTGACAAGGCCGGAGGCCAATTGCACCTGAACATCGACGGCGCGGGCTTCCAGCCCGACATAGGCAACCGTCGCAATACGCGCGACCATTTGGCGGGGAACCCCTGCAGCGTGGTCCGACCCACATTCGAATTCGTAGCCGCCGGGGCCTTTGCGGGGAAGGGGGTGCGGCATATGCTGCGCCTGCGAAAGAAGGGAATGCGCCATGGCCAGCCTGCCGCCGATCATCCAGAACCCCGATATCCGCGTGCTGGGGCGAATCCTGGGCGATGTGATCCGAACCCGCGGCGGCGAGGCGCTGTTCCGGCGGACAGAGGCGATCCGCGCCGCGTCGGTTCAGCGGCACCGGGGATCGGCCCATGTGGAGGCGGTGGCCGCCGAACTGGGCGCGCTGTCGCTGGACGACACACTGGCCTTCACGCGGGGCTTCATGCTGTTCTCCATGCTGGCGAACCTGGCGGAAGACCGGCAGATGCAGGCCTCCGCAGGCGCGGCGCCCGAAGCCGGGATGGCGCTTGCCGATGCCGTGCGGCAGCTGGGCGCGAAGGGCATCGGCAAGGCCGAAATACTGGCGGCCCTGTCTCGCGCCCGCGTGACGCCCGTGCTGACCGCGCACCCCACGGAAGTGCGGCGCAAGAGCATGATCGATCACAAGAACCGCATTTCCGAACTGATGGAGATGGCGGACGCAGGCGCCACCCATGCCGCCCCCGGCGAACCGATCGAGACGGCGATCCGGCGGCAGGTGACCCTGCTGTGGGAAACACGGCCTCTCCGGCGGGAGCGGATCCGCGTCTCGGACGAGATCGACACCGCGCTGGCCTGGCTGCGCGACGATTTCCTGCCGGTTCTGCCCACGCTGGCGCAGGGGTGGGCCGACGCGCTGGGTGAAGTTCCGCCGCCCTTCCTCACCATCGGCAGCTGGATCGGCGGCGACCGCGACGGCAATCCCAATGTGACGGCCGAATCGCTGGACCTGGCGATGCGCACGAACGCGGCCGCCCTGTTTCAATATTATCTGGATCAGGTGCATGCGCTTGGGGCGGAGCTGTCCATCTCGTCGGGGCAGACCCCGGTTCCGGCAGCGGTGCGGGCGCTGGCCGAGGCGAGCGGCGACAATTCCCCCGCGCGCGAAGACGAGCCCTATCGGCGGGCGCTGACGGGCATTTATGCCCGGCTGGCGGCGACATCGGTGGCGTTGACGGGGCAGGCGCCGGTGCGCCCGCCGCGCGTCGTTGGGCAGCCCTATGCAGCCTCCGCCGAATTCCTGGCCGATCTGGATGCGATTGCCGCCGGCGCCGAGCAGGCGGGCGTGGGGGGCGGCGCGATGGATGCGCTGCGAATCGCGGTCAGCCAGTTCGGCTTTCACCTGGCGACGCTGGATCTCAGGCAGAACAGCGATGTCCATGAAGCCTGCGTGGCAGAACTGCTGGCGCTTGCCGGGGTGGAGGCGGATTATGCGGCCCTGCCGGAAGAAGCGCGCGTGTCGCTGCTGCTGGACGAGCTGAAAAGCCCCCGCCTGCTGGCGACACCGCTTGCCCCTGCGTCGGACCGGACGCTGGGCGAACTGGCGATCTTTCGCGCGGCGGCGGCGGCGCGCGCGCGGCACGGGGCGGCGGCGATCACCACGGCCATCGTGTCCAAGACGACGAGTGTGTCCGACCTGCTGGAGCCGATGCTGATGATGCGCGAGGCCGGGCTGCTGGCCCCCGGCGACGCGCCCGTCGCGGAGCTGATGACGGTGCCGCTGTTCGAGACCATCGCCGACCTTGAGGCCGCGCCCGCGATCATGACGGCGTTCCTGGCAATCCCCGGCGTGGCCGAGGCAGCCCGGGCGCGCGGCTGCCAGGAAGTGATGATCGGCTATTCCGACAGCAACAAGGATGGCGGCTACCTCACCTCCACCTGGCAGCTGCATCGGGCATCGTCGGCGCTGGCCGAGGTGTTTCGCGCCGCCGATGTGCCGATCCAGTTGTTCCACGGGCGCGGCGGATCGGTGGGGCGGGGGGGCGGCTCCAGTTTTGCGGCGATCCGGGCGCAGCCGCCCGGCACGGTCGCGGGCCGCATCCGCATCACCGAACAGGGCGAGGTGATCGCCGCCAAATATGGCACGCCAGACGCCGCCCGCCGCACGCTGGACACGATGGCCGCCGCCACCCTGCTGGCGACGCTGGACCCGCCCCTGCTGCCGGCGGCCGAGATCGAGCGGTTCCGCGCGGCGATGGACCGGCTTTCGGCCACCGCCTTCTTCAGCTATCGCGGGCTCGTCTATGATCAGCCGGGCTTCCGCGCCTTTTTCCGGGCGATGACGCCGATCTCCGAAATCGCCACCCTGAAGATCGGTTCCCGCCCGCCCAGCCGCACCGCGTCTGACGCGATCGAGGATCTGCGTGCGATTCCCTGGGTGTTCAGCTGGGCGCAGGCGCGGGTGATGCTGCCGGGCTGGTATGGCGTGGGCGACGCGCTGGCCGCCTTCCCGGATAAGGGGCTGCTGAAGGCGATGGCGGCCGAATGGCCGTTCTTCCAGGCGGTGATGGCGAACATGGAAATGGTGCTGGCGAAATCGGACATGGGGATCGCCGCACGCTATGCCGAGCTGGCAGGGGCGGAAGGCGCGCCGCTGTTCGCCCGTATCGACACCGGCTGGCGACAGACGCACGACGGGCTGCTGGAGGTGACGGGCCAGGCCCGCCTGCTGGAGAAGAACCCCGCGCTCGACACCTCCATCCGGTTGCGGTTGCCCTATATCGAACCCCTGAACCTGCTGCAGGTGGAACTGATGAAGCGCCACCGCGCCGGCGAGGCAGACGAGCGGATCGCGGAAGGGCTGCAACTGTCCATCAACGCCATCGCCACCGCGCTGAGGAACAGCGGTTAGGTTTGCACCGGCGCAGCGATTGCGATAGGGGCCGCGCGATCCGAGTTCGGCGCCGGCTTAGCTCAGTTGGTAGAGCACCTGATTTGTAATCAGGGGGTCGCGGGTTCGATTCCTGCAGCCGGCACCAGTCCTCGAAGCCATGGCCTGACAGATGGCGGGTTGCCCGACCCATCCTTGAGCCGCGACCTGTCGCCGGACAGCTTGCAGGCAGCCCAGGCGAAGATCTCGTGCAGATTTCGCCAGTGTCGATGCCGAATTGTCCGAAGTTGCATCGATCTGCATCGGCTGGCATCAAATCCCGTCGAGTATGACCGCGGGGGGAGATCGTGCGGGTGGGGCATCCTTTTCACGAGAAACTGGCGTTCATGACCAAAGCCCTATCGCTGACGCGTGCCGATGTTGCGAAGCAGCTGGGGGGCGACAAATCCCTCGTGGGGCGCTGGATGACCGGGGGAACCATGCCCTCGGCCCACAATCTGGCCCGGCTGACGGCCATGTTCGCAACGCACCGCCCCGGATTCAGCCTGCTCGACTGGGAACGCGAACTGGACGACATCGGGGATCTCGTTGGCGTGCCCCGGCGGTACCCGGCCGTCCGCCGGCGAGAGGATGCGCAATGGCCCGTGCTGTTCGGCCCGCTTGCAGACCTTGAGGCCGAGACGCTGGCGACCACCGAGCGGCGCGGTCCGGCCTATGAGGGCATCTTCCGCAACACCCGGCCATTTTCCGATATGCCGGGCAAGTATCTCCATGACTATGTCTTCACCCGGATGGAGCCGGACGGGCTTACCACCTGGACGCGCTGCATTGGGCGGATATCCGTGAAATCGCGGTTCATCGCGCTGCACAGCCAGGTTTTCTTCGCGGGGAAGGAGGTCACCACCGGGCTGCCGGTGTTCGGTATCATCAACGGCAGCAACGGCGGCAAGGTCGTCCGCTATGAGGGCATCCTGCTGTATTCGGCGCACGACGGCGGCCATACACCGTTCGCAACCCCCTTCATTTCCGAGCGTGTCGCGGACCTGACCGGAGACAGGGAGGCCGATGAAGCCCGTTTCGCGGAACTCGCCGAGCAGGCAGGAATCGTCCCGGAAGGACAGGTTCCGCCGGAAATCCAGGCCCATCTGATCAAGGATGTCGGCCCGTCCGCCTTTGCCCAAGGGGGCGAACTCCTGCTGAAATTGTCGCCCGGCAACTCGCTGGCGATGTCCTACATCCCCTTCTGATCCGGCGCGGCATATGCACCGGAAATGCCTCTCGATGCATCGGAAGGTATCATTGATGCATCTGCTGGCAGTCGGCGCCAAACGTTAAGCATTCGGGGTCTGTCGGGGGGCACCCACAGGCCAGGGTCGAATGGCGCATCCTCCTCTGACCGGGCCGGTCAGGGGGCGGATCATGCTGGGGGATGAGGGATGGCGGGATTGGATCGGGCGGGATGCGCGGCGCGCACGCATGTGTTTGGGGCAGGGGCGCTGCGCCGGAACCGCATCGCCCTTCTCGCCGGCGTCGCCTTCGCCAGTGGCGCTGCCCCCGCCCTGGCGAACAATTGCCCGGCGGGCAACGATCCGCCGGTCTTTCCGTCGGCGCCTGCTGCCCAGTCGCCGCAAGGCGCGACCGAAGACGGCCAAAGCTATGGGTCCGGCAAGCCGCTGGTGATCCAGAGCATCGGTACGGTCGGGACCGATGGCGCCCAGGGTGCCGATGATGATTGCGGCACGAACGCCCAACCGGGCGGCGCCGCGGGCGCCCTGACGTACACGCTCACCAACGCGACAGTCACCGGCGCGAGCGAGTCCGGCGCATCGGTGCCCTACGCGGTCGGCCTTCGCTTCCTGTCGCAGGGCGGAACGGGCGGCATCGGCGGCTTTGCCGGCAGTCCGTACCTCAGCGTCGTGACGGGCGGCATTGGCGGCCCGGCCGGGGGCGCAGGCGCGGTGACGCTGAACTTCTCGGGCACTGTCGACATGTCGAGCGTCGACGAGCTTGGCGTGGGCATCGTCGCTGTCTCCCAGGGCGGCTCCGGCAGTTTCGGGGGGGGTACCGGCCAGCAGGGGGTCGCCGGATCCGCCGGCGGCGCCAGCGCAACCGTTTCCTCGACGGTATCGGGCAACTTCCTGGTTTCGCTTGGCGGCGTGCTGGCCCTGTCTCAGGGCGGAAGCGGTGGTCAGGGCGGCAACGACATCACGGCACCGCTGACCCGGCAGATCCAGGGCGGCGATGGCGGCGATGCAGGCGCGGCTGGCAACGTCACCCTTTCCTATACCGGGGGCACCATCACCAGCGGGGGGGCGGGCCTCGTCGCCGTGTCCGCCGGCGGCAACGGTGCTGCGGGGGGCACCATCGGCACCGTGGGCGGCGGAAAGACCGCGGGTGGCGTGGGCGGCGATGGCGGCGACGGGGGCGCCGGGGCGTCCTCCACGGTTACCCTTGCCGCCGGGGCGACAATTTCGGTCAATCGCTCGGGCCTTGCCTCCCCGGCCTTCAACTACACCGGCGCCGTCACTGCGCTGTCGGCCGGCGGTGTCGGCGGCGTCGGGCAGCCGGCCCTGAACATCGGTATCACGGCAACGGCGGGGAACGGCGGCAACGGCGGCACCGGGGGTGCGGCCAGCGCCACGATTCTCGGCTCGGTCACCTATGGCGGCGTTTCCAACGGCGATGCCGATGCCGCGATCCAGGTGCTCAGCGGCGGCGGCCTTGGCGGATCGGGCGGCGACGCATCCGCGATCAACGGCGAAGCCGGCGGCGGCGGCCTTGCCGGAAACGGGGGAACCGCCACGCTCACCTTCGGCAGCAGCACGGTTGCCGCTGCCACAACGTCCGATTCCTTCTTCACCCATGCCGCCTTGGTGCAGAGCGTCGGCGGAAGCGGCGGAAGCGGCGGAAACGGCCAGATCAACACGACCGGCGGAACCGGCGCAGCCGGCGGAAATGGCTCAACCGTCACGGCCAATATCGTCAACGGAAATCTGCTGTCGAACGGGGCTGATTCGCACGCGCTGCTGATCCAGTCCATCGGCGGTGGCGGCGGGTCGGGCGGCTCCGCGTCCACCACCGGGTCGGGCTTCTTCGCCATGGCGGTTGGCGGCGATTCCGGCGCGGGGGCACCGGCCGGCGCCGTCGCCGTCACGAACGGCGGCATCATCACCAACTATGGCAGCGCCGCCAGCGGCATTGCGGGCCAGTCCATCGGCGGCGGCGGCGGCAATGGCGGCGCAGGCATTTCCGATATCACCTCGTTCGTGCCGACGGCCGCCGTATCCATCGGCGGCCGGGGCGGCGGCGGGGGCGCGGCCGGAACCGTCAACCTGCAGAACCTCGCGACAGGCCAGATCACCACATACGGTTCCAATTCCTACGGCATACTGGCCCAATCCATCGGCGGCGGCGGCGGCACCGGTGGGATCGCGGCTGCACGTGCGGTCTCGTTCACACTCTATCCCGAAATCCCGGCGATCAGCTCGGCCGTCGGGCTGGGCGGCTCGGGGGGAGCCGGCAACACCGGCAACGCCGCTGCCATCCAGAACGCCGGCATCGTGCTCACCTCTGGCGAACAATCCTATGGCCTGCTTGCCCAGTCCATCGGCGGGGGCGGCGGCGCGGGCGGTGACGCGACCGCGATGGCCTATTCGGGCGGCAACAACGACGAAGGCAATCCGGCCATTTCCTCGTCGGTCGCCATCGGCGCATCCGGCGGCACCGGCGGCATCGGCGGAGCGGTCACGCTGGCCAATACCGGCATGATTGTCACGCTTGGCGGCGACGCGGCTGCGATGGCTGCGCAATCGATCGGCGGCGGCGGTGGCGCCGGCGGCACCGGGGACTCCTCCTCGATCGCGAATGACCCGGACGACACCGTCAGCGTCGCGGTCGACGTCTCCGTCGGCGGCACCGGGGGCACCGGCGGGCACGGCGGTCTGGTGAAAATCTCCAACGCCGGCTCCCTGTTCACGCAGGGCGACGGCGCTGACGGCTATTATGCCCAGTCCATCGGGGGCGGCGGCGGAACTGCGGGCGGCGGCGTCGCCAGCGTGGGGGCCAATTCGCTTTCCGTCTCCATCGGGGTCGGCGGCAGTGGCGGCGCCGGCGGCGACGGCGGCGCCATCACGGCAACCAACGATGGTTCGATCGTGACCCGCGGGGCAGACGCCTCCGGTCTCTATGTTCAGTCGGTCGGTGGCGGCGGCGGCGAAGCCGGCAAGGGCGCATCGACGTCCGGCGGTCTTGATCCGATCGCGAAATCCAACGCCCTGTTCGACAACATCTCGCAGGGATTCGGCGTGAACGCCCAGGTGACCGAGATCATCGATGGCGTCTTCAAGGCGGAATCCGATCTGATGATCCTGTTCAAGTCGGCGGCGGAAGTGGCCGAGATCTTCCAGCAGATTCCCGGCACCGACAATTCAGCCCTGCTGCCGGCCAACCTCGATTTCTCGCTCAGCATCGGCGGCAAGGGCGGGGCCGCAGGCAAGGGCGGCGATATCAGCCTTACCAACACCGCCGAAGTCTGGACCTTTGGCGCCCAGTCCAACGGCATCTTCGCCCAGTCTGTCGGCGGCGGCGGCGGAAAGGCGGGCTCGGCCTCGTCCACGGGCTCATCCTATGACGACACGCGCAATCAGATCGCCATCGGCGCGGCGGGCGACGGTGGCGCGGCGGGCGACGGCGGCGCAGTCTCTGTCACCAACGCGGCGACAGCGGACATTGCCGTCCTCGGCGTGCTGGCCATCGGGATCCAGGCCCAGTCCATCGGTGGCGGTGGCGGCGTCGGCGCGCATACCGAAGCGCTCAACGGGTCGCTGCGCAGCCTCGCGCTCGGCTTCAATGGTTCTGATGGCGCGCAGGGCAATGGCGGCACGGTCACCATCGAGAACGACGGCACGATCAGCACGGGCGGCAAGAACGGCGTGGCCATCTTCGCCCAGTCCATCGGCGGCGGCGGCGGCCTCATCAAGTCGATGACCTCCGACATGACGTTCGATCCCTCCAAGCTGCTGGAAAATCCGCAAGGCCGTCTCGCTGACGTTCAGGGGTTCAGCCACACATTTGGCGGCGGAACCAACTCGCGGGGCGATGGCGGCGCCGTCACCATCACCAACGACGGCATGGTGGCAACGCAATTGCGCAACGCGCACGGCATCCTTGCGCAGTCGATCGGCGGCGGCGGCGGCGCAACGCTGGGTGGGCAGCTGCTAGGCGGGCTCGACAATGGCTCGGCGGGCGCCAACAGCAACGTCGGCAAAGGCGGCGACATCACGCTGAACCTCAACGCGAAATCCTCGATCTCGACGGCTGGCGACGGGGCCTATGGCATCCTCGCCCAATCGATCGGCGGCGGCGGCGGGCTCAGCGGAGATGTGTCCAGCGTCGCCCAAGGCTCAAGCCCGCTGCTCACCAACGGCGTGATCGTGGGCGGCAACGGGGACGGCGGCAATGTGACCATCGGGCTTGCGGGCACGAGCATCACCACGAGCGGCAATTATGCGCCGGCCATCTTCGCCCAGTCCGTCGGTGGCGGCGGCGGCCTGATGGCGCTCGACAAGGTGCTGGAGTTCGGATCGGCGGGCGGTTCCGGCGTCGGTGGAACCGTGGCGATAACGCTCACCGGCTCCACCGTGAAGGCAACCGGCACCGACGGTGCGCCGGCGATCCTGGTGTCGAGCAACGCGTCGGCCGGGGCCAGCCAGGCGGTCAGGATCACGATCGATCAGACCAGCCTGGTGCAGGGCGGGGCATCGGCGCTGGCCGGCGGCAGCACGATGTCCGGGGCGATCGCTGTCGATGGCAACTATGGCATCTCGATCCAGAATGCCGGCACGATCACGGGCGTCGCCGGCAGCAACGGGCAGGCCATCGCGATCAACAGTCTGGGCGATGGAACCATCACCAACAGTGGAACGATCAACGGCATCGTCCAGATGCTGTCCGGCACCTACACCCAAAGCGCCGGCGGCACCCTCAACGGATCGATAACGGCCCTGCAGCAGGTTGCCGTCAACAATGGCGGAACGCTGTCCGCAGGGCTTTCCGGGGCAGGGTCGCTGACGCTCAACAACGCGAGCGGCGCCACCTACTCTGGCGATATCTCCACGGGCATCCTGAAGATCGTCAACAGTGGAACGATCAACACCAGCATAACCGTCAACAACGGGGTGGACATCCAGAATGCCGGAACGCTGAACGTCGATCAGTTCTATTCCGATATGGATATGTCCATGACAAACAGTGGAAAAATTTCCATCCATGATCTGCAAACCTCGGATCAGTCTGTCTCGATCAATGTCAGCGTGACGGGTGGCGTTCTGCAACTTGATACGGCCGAGCTGAACAAGGGCACGTTGAAAATCATCAACGGCACGTTGACGCCGCCGCCGGGCGGGCTGGTTGGGGTCTATGGAAATCTCGACCTGAGCCAGGGTGGGATCCTGCAGCTGCCGGCCGTCGGCCCCGGCACGCTGCTCACCGCCGTCGTGGCGCCAAGCGGCGGCGGTGGCGGTGGGCTTACGCTGGGCTCCGTCAGGCTCACCAACGCCGCTGCGCTGGGCGGGGGGCAGACGCAGCAAGGCATTTACCTGTACCAGCCGCCGAACAACGCGCCGACATCGGTGACGACCGACAGCGCGGTGCTGAACGCCACGGCCGTACCCGTAACGGGGGGCGGACTGTTCGGGTTCGCATTCAACATCACGTCGAACT